>JBAXET010000021.1:0-31349 GCA_037140275.1 Ferruginibacter sp.
ATATAAAAATATTTATCTTCAATGGATAAACTGATATACAATGCCCATTTATATGGATGTACATATAGTCCCTGGCGTAAAAGCCAGTGATGTTGCACATGCTCACAGGCTGGATCTAATTCATGAAGGTGAGTATGACTGCAAGTGTATGACCTACTGGATTGATGAAACCAGGGAAAGTATTTTCTGTTTAGTAGAAGCGCCAAATAAAGAAGCAGTGGAAGGCATGCACAGTAAAGCACATGGCCTTATACCCAACCGAATAATTGAAGTAGACAGTTCTTTGGTGCAATCTTTTTTGGGCAGGATCTATGATCCAACTGATGCAGAAACAACAGAAGATGGCTTGAAAATTTTCTCAGACTCCTCGTTTAGAATTTTATTGGTTTCTAAAACTACAGATCCCGTTTTGTTGAAGCATATGCTTGGTGCCGCTAAAGCCGGTGAACTCCTTGGCTTTCAAAATACAGTGATACGAAAAAAAATGCAGCAGTTTGAAGGAAGAGAAATTGAGCACGGAGGGGATGGGTTTATTATTTCATTTAATGCTGCATCAAAAGCGCTTGCCTGTGCATTAGCTATACTGGAAGCAATACCGCCGGAACAGGGGGATTTAGCCGGGTTTAAAATAGGGATTAATGCAGGAGAGCCGGTTGAAACCAGCAATATGCTATTTGGTGATACGCTGCAACTTGCCTGGAATATTTGTAGCATGGCAGGTAATTTACAGATTGCATTAACCAATGCAGTTAAAGAACTTGTAGCGAAAGATTATTTACAAAATAAAAAAAATATTTTTTTTACTGTAGCTACTCAGGATGAAAAATTGCTGAAATCATTATTTCATAGTTTGGAAGATAACTGGCAGAAAACGGAGTTTGACCTGGAAGATTATTGTAAGGCAATGGCAATGAGTAAATCGCAGCTATATAGAAAAACAATTTCCTTAACAGGGCTTTCGCCTAATTTACTTTTAAAAGATTTCAGGCTTGATAAAGCTAAAGAGTTGATGAAAAAAAAGCCCTACAATATTTCACAAATAACATTTGAATCAGGATTCTCGAGCCCCTCATACTTTACCAAATGTTTTAAAAAGAAATATGGATTGTTACCTGTTGCTTTTTTAGATCTGTTACAGTAAAATTTTTACTCCGGTTTATTTTTACCATTTTTTGAATGATTTGTTTCATGTGTGTTGCTATTTATTGAATGATTTGTTATAGCCGCTTGCCTCCTTAAGAAATTATCTTTGATTATCTCATCACCAAAATCAAAAGACATGAAATTATTCACCCAACACCTCACCATTTTTATTGCCATTATGCTTATTAACACCACAACATTGATGGCTCAAAACACAAATGCAACAGACAAATCAACCACTAAAAAAACAACAGTTATGAAAACTTATTTAATTGAAAGAGACATTCCCGGAGCCGGTAAATTTACTCCTGAACAACTGAAGGCTATTTCTCAAACCTCCTGCACCGTTCTTAAAGAAATGGGACCAAAGATTGAATGGCTGCAGAGTTATGTAACAGGGGATAAAATATTTTGTGTTTACCGTGCAGAAAGTGAGGAATTGATAAGAGAGCATGCAAAAAAGGGAGGGTTTCCGGCAAATGTAATTACAGAAATAGGTACTGTTATCAGTCCAGCTACAGCTAATTAATATTAATAAAGTAATGATAAAATAAAGAGCCCGTTTTAATACGGGCTCTTTATTTTAAGGCATTATTTGTACTGTTTCAAATTTTGTGGTTAAGCTTACTCCTCGGGCCAATGTTTGCAACACTACACAATATCTTTCGGTTAGTTTTGCCAGGCTGTCAATTTCTTCGGGCGTTGCATCTGTATGTAGTGTAAAGTACAGCCGGATATCTTTAAAGCCTACAGCTGCTTCTTTTGAAACGCCTAATGTGCCTCTGAAATCCAAATCTCCTTCAGCACGTATACTTCCGTTTTTTATATGTATAGAAATTGCTGTTGCAACAGCCGATAATGTTACACCTGCACACGCAACCAATGCATCCAGTAACATATCCCCGGAGCAGGCTAGTAAACCCGTTCCCCCTGTGGCAGGATGCAGGCCGGCCTCTGTAATGGCTTTTCCTGTTTCTATTTTACAGGAAACGCCTTCACCCAGAGTTCCCTTTGCATGTAATGTTATGATGGCAGAACCCGGATTCTCGCGGTATTGTTCTTTAAGGGGGGCCTGTAAATTTTTAAGCTCAGCAGCATTCATGCCTGTTTTTTTTAGCTGTTAAATTCATCGGTTATCATTTACAGATAACCAAGATAGGGGATTAGCTTTTCTTTGTTTCCTTAACCCATGCATCCTTTAAAGTAACTGTACGGTTAAATACCAGCTTGTCTTTTGTACTGTCTTTATCCAAACAAAAATATCCTTTACGTAAAAACTGGTAACGACTTATTAATGTTGCAGCAGCCAATGAAGGTTCTATATATGCCTTATGTATTATCTGTAATGAATCGGGGTTAAGATTGTCTTTAAAATCACCCTCTTCCTGCGCAGGATTTTCGGCTTTAAATAAACGGTCGTATAATCTAACTTCTGCAGTTATAGCTTGTGCAGCACTTACCCAGTGAATAGTTCCTTTTGCCGTCATGGTACTACCTTCAGTGCCGCTTTTACTTTCGGGAAAATAGGTACAATGTATTTCAGATACATTGCCATCAGCATCTTTTACAAAACTCTCGCATTGAACAATGTAAGCACTCTTAAGCCGTACAATTGCTCCAGGAGCCAGGCGGAACCATTTTTTTGCAGGCACTTCCATAAAATCTTCTCTCTCTATCCACAACTCTTTACTAAATGGAACAGTGCGGCTTCCCATGGCTTCATCTGGCCCGTTTTCACTTATCAGCTCTTCTGTTTTACCATCTTCGTAATTGGTAATCACTAATTTTATAGGATCAAGCACTGCCATTACTCGTAAGGCAGTTTTATTCAGTTCTTCTCGTAAACAAAATTCCAGCAGACTAAGATCAATCAGGTTTTCTCTTTTGGCAACGCCTATTTTATCACAAAATGTACGGATACTTTCCGGTGTATATCCTTTTCTTCTGAAGCCACTTAATGTTGGCATACGCGGATCATCCCAGCCACTTACATGTGCTTCATTAACCAGTTGCAGCAATTTTCTTTTACTCATCACCGTATAGGTCATATTCAGCCGCGCAAACTCATATTGATGGGAAGGGAAGATGTTTAATTTTTCAATACACCAGTCGTATAGCTCACGGTGAGGTATAAATTCTAATGTGCAGATACTATGAGTTATATTTTCAATACTGTCGCTTTGCCCGTGTGCAAAATCGTACATCGGGTAGATGCACCATGCATCTCCGGTACGGTGATGATGGGCGTGTTTAATGCGGTAAATGATGGGATCTCTCATCAGCATATTCACATGGGCCATATCTATTTTTGCACGCAATACTTTTTCGCCATCTTTAAACGTACCGGCCTTCATTTGCGTAAATAGTTCCAGATTTTCATCAATGCTGCGGTTGCGGCAGGCACTATCTTTACCTGGTTCGGTTGGAGTACCTTTTAATGAGGCAATCTCCTCAGCAGATAAATCTTCAATATATGCCAGCCCTTTTTTTATAAGGTCAACTGCATACAGGTATAACTGATCAAAATAATCAGAGGCATAAAATTCGTTGGCCCATTCAAAGCCCAGCCATCGAATATCATCCTTGATACTTTCTACATATTCCGTATCTTCTGTAACAGGGTTGGTATCATCGAAACGCAAATTGGTTTTGCCTCCATATTTAATACCCAGTCCAAAATTGAGGCAAATGGCTTTGGCATGTCCAATATGCAGGTAACCGTTAGGCTCTGGCGGGAAGCGGGTTAAAATGCTTTTGTACTTGCCGTTGTTAAGATCCTCTTCTATGATTTCTTCTATAAAATTCAGGCTCTTTTCTTCACTCATCGTATATAGTTTGGGTAACAAATTTAAGGAAAGATGGCCTATTGCAGGTCATCATTATTTGGATTGCAGTTTCATCTCATTCAGCAAGGCAATAATTTTATCCAGTTTTTCGGTTTCCAGTTTATTCAGGTATACCTGTAATTGCTCAATTTCTTTTTTTGCATCTATATTGGTTTGATAATCTTCCTGGGCCTGAATGCGGTCTCTTTGGTTCTGACGGTTTTGCGACATCATTATGATGGGTGCTGCATAGGCTGCTTGAGTAGAAAAGATGAGATTTAGTAAAATAAAAGGGTAGGCGTCCCAATGGCGTAAAAAACCAATTACGTTAGCTATCATCCATATAAATACAAAAATGGTTTGTATAATGATGAACCGCCATGAACCCATTCCAGTTGCCACCGTATCGGCTATGCGATCGCCTGTGGTAAAAGTTTCCTCGTGTTTTTGGTGCCAGTTAGTTACTGCCATTTTTTTTGTTTTAAAGTGGTGAAATAAAAAAAGCCCTTGTATTATTGTGCTATAGCAAAAAAATACAAGGGCCGGTAATAAATCAGTTTCTTATGCCCTGCCCATTCTTTTTAAATGCATGGCATGCGATACAAGAGCATGACGCATTTTACGGTATTCAATGTATTTAATGCCATATTCAGCACAGGTTGCTTTAATTATTTTACTGATGGCTGGGTAATGGATGTGAGAAATTTTAGGAAACAGGTGATGTTCAATCTGAAAATTCAATCCACCTACTAACCAGGAAATCAATTTGTTTTTGGTAGCAAAATTTGCAGTTGTTTCAATCTGATGAATAGCCCATTCGTTCTCAATTTTATTAATGTCGGCAACAGGGGTTGGAAATGCGGTTTCTTCAACAGTATGTGCCAGCTGGAATACCACACTTAAGATCAATCCGGCAAACATAGAAATGATTAAAAAACCTGCTAACCAGTTACCAAAGCCAACGAAGTAAATTGGTAAAGCTATCATCATAAAATAATAGCCCAGTTTAGCCACCCAAAAAGCGATATGTTCAAATATGCTCATTTTTTTGATGGGCACTGTTCCTACTTTCCTTTTAAAATATTTAGTATAATCAGTTGCAAATACCCAAATGATCAGCAATAATGTGTACAGAAACCAAACATAAATGTGCTGATAGCGGTGTATTTTATATTTTTTCTGCGTTTCACACATTCTTAGCATGGGTTTAATTTCAATATCATCATCCACGCCATCAATATTGGTATAAGTATGGTGAATAATATTGTGCTTGTTATTCCACATAATGGCACTGGCACCTAATCCATTTACAGAAAAAGCAGCAATATAATTCCAAAATTTACTCTGACTGAAACTACCGTGGCCACCATCATGCATTACATTAAAACCAATGCCTGCAGTTAATCCGCCCATAACAAAACATTCTGCAATTGCCCATAAAGCCGAAGGAGTAAAAAATACCACATGGATATATAAAGCGATGTACGCACTCCAAAATAAAACAGCTTTAAAGTACAATCCAAAATTGCCGGTAGCCGGTTTTTTTGCATTTACAAAGTACTCATTCACTCTTCTTTTTAATTCCTGATGAAAAGTGGAGCCCTTTACGTTTAAAAATTTAGGGGTTGCCATAGTAATAATTTTAATATTTTTATTTAAGTATTTTCTTTTATGAAGGCATCAAAATTGCTGAAGCCGGTCATTTTTTCGCTGATAAATCCTTCAGCATATTTTACCCCCACCATTTTGCCATACCATTTATGCCTGTAAATCACACTGTCTAAAAAATCGGGAGTGGAAATATAGGTTTGAGGTTCTTTGCTTTCTGAATTTGCTGCAGCTGCTTGTGCATAAAACTGAGTGCCGTATGCTTTAATGGCTTCCAGTTTTTGATCAAATACAGCAGTTATGTCAATCACAAAATCGGGTTGCAAAAATTTATCCTGAATATAGTTGAACACATACTTTGGACGCCATGCCTGTTGTGATACACCATTTAAAAAAGTTTCTATTTTTTTTAATCCTGATAAAAAAGCGGCATCACTTACCAGTGTCGCAGAACGCCCATGATCAGGGTGCCTGTCGCTTGGGGCATTACAAAGAACAATTTCGGGTTGATACTGACGCAGTGCGGTAATAATCTGTTTTTGATGGGTTTCATCATTTTGAAAAAAGCCATCTGCCATACCCAAGTTTTGCCTGACATCAACCTGTAAAATCTTTGCTGCAGCTTCAGCTTCCAGCATTCTTGTTTCAGCGGTTCCTCTGGTACCCAATTCACCGCGTGTTAAATCGATGATTCCTGTTGTTTTACCATTTAATTTTTCAATCAGTAAAACACCGGCACAACTCAATTCCACATCGTCCGGATGAACCCCAAATGCTAATATGTCTAACTTCATTGAGTGCTTAAAATTTCTGCTCGCAAGGTAAGTCATTTACGCCATCTTACAAGTAGTAACAGCAGCTAAGGGGGCAAAATTGTGGGGTTGTTAACAGTAAAAAACAGATAGTGTATAAAAGGTACGGTTAAATGCTTAAGTGCCATATCCGTACATGCGCTGCACTTCCTGTACTATTTTTTCTATTTGGGCATCTTCGCCAGTGGGATCGTAGGGCTGCTTTAAATTACTGCTGAAGAAAAAAGCTACAGTTTGATATAACCGGGCCGTAAAGCCACCTTTATATTCCTTTATTATTCCATAACAGTTATTGCCGGTTTCGCGGTTAATGAGTTTCATCAGCACCCTGCCCTGGTAAACCGATAAATTGGTTAGCGGATCAGTGAACTCTTTTCGCAGTTCACTTTCCCTGCTTTTGATATAGTCTTTTCTTATGCTTTTTTCGGTTACACCAGACAGTTTGGAATTAATATCGTTTAATATAGCTCCGGCACGCTTGGCATAAGGGTAGGTTACATAAATGGCATTTCTTAGGCGGGTCCATTCTGCAAGAGCATTCAGCTGGCTTTGTGTAAGTTCTTTTGCAATGTATACTTCACTCAGGGTTTTGGCTTCCATGGTATCACCATTGTAAATTACGGTACTCACCAAAATGGTATCATATTGACCGGATTGAGCCATCACCGCACTATTTTGGGCTGATATCATCAACGCAAAAACAAGTACTGTCAATTTTAATAAATGGTATTTTACCGGTGACCGCATTATTGTAAAGTTATCTGCCTTTGTTTGTATTAATACTTAAAGACGCTCAAAGTAACCATAATGTTTCCTTAAAAGGCAAAAAATATACCTAAAAGGTTGCAGTGCAGGCAAAAGTAGTTTATGCTTCCAGCTCAAATGCTTTTAACAGTCCGGATATACTGGTTACTTCGGCAGCATCAACCATTACACTGCTAAGGTCTTCTTCCATTTTTTTGGGTATAAATTCCATTAGAGTAGTAGTAAAAATTCGGGCCGAAGTATGGAACTCACTGATGCCGGTGATTTTTGCTATATCCAGCACATTGGAAGATCTTAAACCGCTTCCTGCCATTATGCTGATTCGGCCTGCTGCCTGATTGTTCAGCTGAGCAATTAATGGGGCACCATCATAACAACTGGGCACCAGTCCGCTGGTGAGTATTCTTTCACATCCGGTTTCAATCACATCTTCCAGGGCTTTAAAAGGATCAATTACCCTGTCGAATGCCCTTTGAAAAGTAGCACCCATCGGATAGGCCAGTTCCACTAATTTTTTACTTCTTGTTGTATCAACTGAACCATCTTTATTTAATAAGCCAATAACCACACCATCACAACCCAGTTGCTTTGCAGTTAGTACATCTGTTTTCATAATCTCAAATTCGTCATCATTATAAAAGAAATCACCACCACGGGGACGAATCATGCAATACAGCTGTATTTTCAATACCGCTCTGGCTTGTTTAATAAATCCATAAGATGGGGTAGTGCCTCCATCTCCGGGATTATCGCAGAGTTCAATACGGTGAGCGCCTGCTGCTTGTGCAAGGCGGCAGCTTTCTATGTTAAAGGCAATTATTTCAAGAGTGAAACCTTGCCCCAAACCCCTGAAGGGGCTTTCTGCAGTTTTAGTATTAGAATGTAATTGATCCATTAGATGCTTTAATATTTGAACTGTGAAGTCTCGGAATTTATCCCGATTTTTTCGGGAGGGATTTAGGTCAAAAGAAATTTTGATGAATGAATTTGGTTTTCATTCTTGCTCTTTACACTAAATACAAAGCCTTTTTGTATAGCGTAAGCGCCGTATTGCCCTTTTTTATTCATGGCTAAAAAGCCTACCTGTAAGGTTTTTGCTTTTGCCTTATCACGTTTTACAATTCTTTCCACTGCTTTTTTACAGGCCATTTCAGGATTATAGCCCTGACGCATAAATTCTACTACCAGATGCGTGCCACAGATACGGATCACTTCTTCGCCGGTACCGCTGCTGGTGGCTGCACCTACTTCATTATCTACAAATAAACCTGCACCTATCACAGGTGAATCACCCACACGGCCATGAATTTTAAATGCCATACCGCTGGTAGTAACAGCTCCGCTTAAATTGCCTTTGGCATCCATGGCCACTAATCCCATTGTGTCGTGGTTAAGTGTACCATCATCAAAAAAGTTAGGAGCAAACGGACCATTACCCTTTTTGTTTTCAATATTGATTACAGGTTTGTATTCACTTTTTTTAAGCCAGTTGGCGTATGCGTTTTTGGCATCATCAGATAGTTCACTGCTTTCTAAAGTAAATCCATTTTGTAAAGCAAATTGCTGCGCACCTGCACCCACCAGCAATACATGTGGTGTGGTTTCCATTACTTTTCTTGCAACAGAAACCGGATGTTTTATTCTTTCAATGCCTGCCACGGCACCGCAATTGGCAAACTCATCCATAATGCAGCTGTCTAATGTAACAATGCCGTCACGATCGGGGTAACCGCCTAACCCTACACAACAGTTGATCTCGTTTTCAATATACATAGCACCGGCCTCTACGGCATCCAAAGCACGGCCGTTGGCAGATAATATCTTCCAGGCTTCGGCATTAACAGGCATACCACTATCCCATGTGGAAATAACAATAGGTTTGGTATTAGTATCAAAACTATTGGCTAAAGATTTTTTTGCAGTAAGCAATGGTGCGGTTAATGCACTCAGGTGTAAAAATTTTCTACGGTTCATGTTGTGTTTTTTTTTGCTAAGAGAACAAAGAGAGAAAGAGGTAAAAGAGTTAATACTCTATTTTTTCAATATCTTTTTCTTTGATTTACTGTCAGCGAATTGTATTTAATTTTTATTGCTAATAAAATAATGACCCCGAAGGGAAACAGGCAATAACAATATTTCTCTTTTTTCTCCTTTACTCTTTGTTCTCTTAGCTAATTTTTTTTATTTTTTCTATAATTAGAAAAAGAGTGAAATAAGAGAAGATTGAACAATGCATTTCTCTTTATGCTCTTTTCCTCTTTGTTCTCTTAGCTAATCTTTAATAATCATCTCCCAAAGCAAAAATCTGTTTGGCAGTTTTCCATTTGCCCCTGGTAAAGTCCGGAATATTTTGTACTTGCCCGCCTTCAATAATGCTTTTTTCACTCAGAGGAGTAATACTGTACCAGCTGGCATAATCATATACATCCAAAGGAAAATCAACGCCGCGTTTAATGCATTCAATAAAGGCATGATCAACAAAAAAGTCCATGCCGCCATGACCTGCTCCTTCTGCATTGGTGCCATATTTTACCCATAAAGGGTGATCATGTTCGGTCAGCCATTTTTCGGTATCATCCCATTTATGGCTATGGTTCATTTCTTTTTGAAAATAAATATGGCCCTGCTTTTTTCCGCCACTTCCAAAATCCTGCCATAAACCTTCGGTACCCTGTACCCTGAATCCTAAATTATACGGACGCGGAGAAGAAACATCATGCGTTAATAAAATAGTCTCACCATTGGCGCATTGAATTTGCGTATTTACAATATCACCGCATTTAAAATTCACTTTTGCATTCGGATGATCGGCCCCACCTTTTGGATGCTCAACAATATATTTATGCAGCCCTTTTGCCTTGGTAGCAATAGAGGATAATCTTGTCATTCGGTTGCCTTTATTGATATTCATCATAACAGCAACCGGACCTAAGCCGTGTGTAGGATACAATTCTCCATTACGGTTTTTATTATGTTCGGTACGCCATTGGGCTTCGCTGTATGCTTTTTTTCCAAACTCAACACCACTATCGTAAGCAGTTACCCCATCATTGAATAAAACACCTCTAAGGTCATGTTCGTATCCCCCCTGACCATGTAATAATTCTCCAAACATTCCTTTGCGTACCATGTTTAAAACCGCCATCACATCACGGCGATAGCAAACATTCTCCATCATCATCAAAGGAATTTTTGTTTTTTCGGAAGTATTCACCACATCCCAGCATTCCTGTAATTTAATGGCACCGCAAACTTCCACACCGGGTATCTTGCCTGCATTCATGGCATCGATCGCTTGTATACTATGCCATTCCCAGGGCGAGCAAATCATCACCGCATCAATATCATCACGCTTCAGTAAATTTTTATAATCATAATCCCCATTTTTATAAATTACCGGTTCGGGACGTTTATATTCTTTAAATACTTTTAATGCATCATCAATACTTCTTTGCTGCGGATCAGCAATGGCGATGATCTCCACATCTTCGCGTTGTAAAAAATTTCCCATATGCTCATGCGAGCGGAAGCCGGCACCAATAATCCCCATACGTATTTTGTCTTTTTTTGCCGGAGCGGCAGCTCTTATAGAACTGTTAAGGGTTAATGCAGCAGCAGTAAATGCAGAGCTCCTGATAAAATCTCTGCGATTGAAAGAAGTTGGCATAGCAAATATATTTTTGAATTGTAAATGTAAATTATTTATGCATTGAAAGTTTGCGCAGCATTTCAGTTGAAATATTATCTGCATACATGCCGTAAGCGCTGGTAAGTGTGCCCTTTATATTTTTGTCAAATGATTCCACCGCATATACTACATCTTCATCATCGGGGTTAGAATCGCCTTCAAAGCGGTATACTTCTACAATTTCAAATTCGTGCAAATCAAGCGTTGTTTCTTTTTTATTACAGATGAGTTTATCAAAGGCAATATTAAAATCTGTAGTGTAGCCTCTTGCGTTTAATCCGCTTAATGCGGCTGTAACAGTATCGTAAGTTTCCATCTTTAAGTATTTTTATAAAGTTAGTCATTGTTACCCGCTGCCGGCTGTATCGTACTTAAATAAATAATCACCAATACAGTAATGCCTGCAGTAATTAAAAAAGCAGTTAAAGCACCCAAAGTAAACCATAACAGTCCGCATAGCATGCTGGCAAATAAAGCTGCTATACTTTGAAAACCTGCAAAAGTGCCTATGGCAGTAGCGGTTTCAGAACCGTGTACCATATTGCTGATCCAGGCTTTTGAAACGCCTTCTGTTGCAGCTGCATATACGCCATATAATAAAAACAGCAGCATATAAACAATGATATTATTATTAAAAGCAAAGCCTGCATATACCAGTGCAAAAACAAAAAGTCCGGATAAAAATATTTTTTTCATACCTATTCTATCAGCCAGTATTCCTACAGGATAAGCCAGCAAGGCATACACCAGATTGTAAAAAATATACACTCCAATTACAGCCGTGTCACTAAGGCCACTTTCTTTCATCTTTAATAATAAAAACACATCGCTGCTGTTGAACAAAGCGAATAATAATAATCCGGTAACAAGTTTTTTGTAAGCGGCAGGACTGTTTTTCCAGTAGGAAATAAAACTGAATAGATTTGTAGTTGGAGGTTGGTAGTTTAGGGGTTTAGAATTTAGGGGTTTGTCTTTTTCTTTAATGAGCAGTGTGCAAACTATTGCCAAAAGGCCGGGGCCAAAAGCAATGAAAAAAAGAGTTTTATAATTATTTGGATAAAAATATAAATAGAGCAGCGCAATGGCCGGGCCAAGTACAGCACCCATGGTATCCATGCTGCGGTGAAAACCAAATACCGTAGCCTTGGTTTCTTTGGTACTTTCATCACTCAGCATCGCATCTCTTGCACCGGTTCGTATCCCTTTGCCCAGCCGGTCAATTGTTCTGGCAAAAAATATCCAAAGCGGATAAATAAATACAGCCATCATAGGCTTGCTTAATGCGCTTAGTCCATAGCCCAGCTGTACAAAGGGCAGGCGTTTGCCTTTGGTATCGCTTAGTTTACCAAAATATGGTTTGCTTAAACCTGCAACAGCTTCTGCAATACCTTCTAAAATACCAATGAATAATACGCTGAATCCTGCATATTTTAAAAACATCGGCATTACAGGATACAGCATTTCGCTGGCCATATCAGTAAACAGACTTACCAGCGATAAAACCCAAATGGTTTTAGTAATGATGCGTTGTGGAGAATTTGTGAGTGCTTGCACTAAATCAGGTTTATCCGAATGTAGCAATTTGTTGGTACATTGCATGAAGTTTTGTCAAATAGGGATTGAGAAAATACAGTTTTATTGTATTTGGTAAATATTGACCATTATTGGAATACAAAAACACAAATGTGTTACATAATTTTCGCTTAAATAAAAGATGACTGAAGATATGATGTACAAGTGAGATCCTCGTGGCGGAGACAATGATGCCATCAAAATATGAAGCTGGCATCAAAAAAATAGAAGAAAAAATATTATGAGTAAGAAAGAAAAGAGTACAGTAAGAACGTCACAAACAAAAACAGTTAAAGGAACACTGGATATATCCCGAAGTGGTATTGGCTTCGTTGTAGTAGAAGGAATGGATAAAGATGTGCTGGTAAGACCCAATGATTTTGGAAGGGCATTTCATGGAGATACGGTTAAAGTACAAATTGCCAAAAATGTTATACCCGGAAAACGTATTGAAGGCAAGATCACGGATGTTTACACAAGAAAGCAGGGTGAATTTATAGGCAATTTACAATTGAGTAAAAATTTTGGATTTTTTACTGCTGACACAGAAAAACCAATGCCCGATTTTTTTATACCAACAGAAAAGTTGAATGGTGCGGTTAATGGCGACAGGGTAGTGGTAAAAATGACCAAATGGGATAAGGAGGATAAAAAACCAGAAGGCGAAGTGGTAACAGTTATAAAGGCAGATGATATGAATGATTTTGCCATGAAGGAAATTCTGATCGACAATGGCTTTACTATTGGTTTTGAAGAAGTCATTATGAAAGAAGCCAATGAGCTTTCAGAAATAATTACCAGAGAAGAATTAAAGAAAAGAAAGGATTGCAGGGATATTTTAACCTTCACCATTGATCCGGTAGATGCAAAAGATTTTGATGATGCGATTTCTATTAGAAACTTAGATAATGGCAATTACGAAATTGGTGTTCATATAGCAGATGTAAGTCATTTTGTTCGCCCCGGAACTTTACTGGATAAATCTGCGTACGAAAGAGCAACCAGTGTATACTTACCCGACAGAGTAAACCCAATGTTGCCCGAAAAAATTTCCAATGAGTTGTGCTCTTTACGTCCGCATGAAGATAAATACACTTTCTCCACTATTTTCCAAATTAATAACCGCGGCGAAGTAAAACATAAATGGATTGGCAGAACTGTCATTCACAGCAATCACCGTTTTACATACGAAGAAGTACAGGATATTATTGAAAAGAAAGACGGATTGCATTTTAAACCTATTTTATTACTGAACGATCTGGCACAGCGTTTCAGAAAAGATCGTTTCAGAAATGGCGCTATCAATTTCTCATCCCAGGAAGTGCGTTTTCAGTTAGATGAAAAAGGCAAGCCCATTGGAGTAGTAATTAAAGAAAGTAAAGAAGCGCATCAGCTAATTGAAGAATTTATGTTACTGGCCAACAGAACTGTGGCGGAATATGTAGCCAAAATTAAAATAAATAAACAACCTGTCCCTTTTCCATATCGTATACATGATACACCCGATGAAGAAAAGCTAAAGCCCTTTGCAGCATTTGCAAAAAAGTTTGGCTATATTTTTAATTTTAATGATGAAGCGGCAGTAGCAGCTTCTTTTAATAAAATGCTGAAAGATGTTCAGGGTAAGCCTGAGCAGCATGTGCTGGAACAATTGGGTATCCGTACCATGGCAAAAGCTGTGTATACATCAGAAAATATTGGTCATTATGGTTTGGGCTTCGAACATTATTGTCATTTTACTTCACCCATTCGTCGTTATCCCGATGTAATGGTGCACCGCATTTTACAGGAATGCCTGGATAAAAACCTGAAGATAGACCGTAAGATGGAAGAGAAATGCAAGCATTGCAGCGACAGGGAACGCAAGGCCATGGAATCGGAACGTGCAGGAAATAAATATAAGCAGGTGGAGTTTATGAGTGAATATCTGGGTGAAGATTTTGATGGTATCATCAGTGGCGTGGCTTCCTTTGGTTTTTTTGTAGAAACCGTGCAGCATAAATGTGAGGGTATGGTAACCGTGAGAGACCTGAGTGAATATGATGATTTCAAACTTGATGAAGCAGATTATGCATTAGTGGGCTTACGCACTAAGCGCAAATTTCGCATGGGAGATAAGGTAAGGATAAAAGTGGTGGCTGCAAATTTAGGCAAGCGCCAGCTCGATTATCATTGGGTACCTGATACTGCAAAAGCAACAATAAAAAATATGGTTGAAGCAAAAGCGAAACCGGTAACAAAATCAACAACAAAAAAGAAGAAATAATATTGCATGCATAGTTTTTTAGAACTCTCTAAACTATTTGAAGAAAAATTCAATGTTCGGCACTTCCCTGTTCATACAGCAAGTTTATACGATCCTGCACAATACATTTTAGGTATCGGAGGCAAACGTATCAGGCCGGTTTGTGTATTGCTGGGTAACGAATTGTTCGATGATATTACAACCGATGCATATTATGCGGCTACGGCGATTGAATTGTTCCATAATTTTAGCCTGATTCATGATGACATAATGGATAAAGCCCCGGTGAGGCGTGGCATGGAAACTGTACATATTAAATATGGTGAATCTACTGCACTGCTTGCAGGTGATGTAATGTTTGTAAAAGCTTACGAATACCTGAATAAAATTGAACCGCATAACCTTCAAAAAGTGTTGCATTTATTTAATGTTACTGCCAGTCAGGTTTGCGAAGGCCAGCAGCTGGATATGGATTTTGAAAAAAGAGAAACGGTTAGTTTTGATGAATATATGAACATGATCACGCTTAAAACTTCGGTGCTGGTGGCGGCAAGTTTGCAATTGGGTGCTATACTCGGCGGCGCCGGAATCGCCAGTCAGCAACACCTGTATGAGTTTGGAAAAAATTTAGGTATTGCCTTTCAGGTGCAGGATGATTATTTGGATGCTTTTGGTGATCCCGAAAAATTTGGCAAACAGATTGGTGGCGATATTATCGCCAATAAAAAAACTTTTTTAATGCTTCATGCCATGGAAGTGGCAACTGGTGCAGACAAAGAAGCATTGTTAGCACTGCTCAGCAGCAACCCTGCCGATAAAGTACAACGGGTACTCGATATCTTTAAAAAATGTAAGGTGGATGAATGGGCAAAACAATTAAAAGATAATTATTATCAAACAGCCTTACAACATCTGGAAGATACTGCCGTAGTAGCTGTAAGAAAAAAACCTTTGTTGGAATTGTCTGCATATCTGATGGTGAGGGAGAGTTGATCGTATTACTTGTTTGTGGTTTACAGTTTGTTGTTTGTAGTTAAACAGAATGCTGTAACACTGTGACTAGTCGAAGCCTTGGTTAAATATAAAACTGTCAGGCTGGTCAAAAAAAATAAAGAGGCTTTGTTTGTAGATAACTGGAATGAAATTATCAGGATGGCAAAATCCAATTCATCAAATAAACCGTCTTCGACAAACTCAGACTGACAGTATAATAATTTTAAGAGATGACAATTTATTTGTAATACAATACTATTTGTCTTTTCAATCCCTCCAAATAAAAATATTTCCTTAATTTACTTTTCATAAACCAAAACCAATATGAGTAATTCTTTATTCCGCACAAAGAAAATAGAAAACATTTTGGCTGAGGGCAGCGACGATCCGCATGGCGGAGGCGGTTTAAAAAGAATTCTTAGTTTACGTGACCTCACTTTTTTTGGTATTGCAGCAATTCTGGGTGCCGGTAGTTTCAGTAGCCTGGGCGGAGCAGTATTTCACGGCGGCCCGGGGGTAGTGATTTTATTTGTGATTACTGCAATCGCCTGCGCTTTTACAGCATTTTGTTACAGCGAATTTGCAAGTCGTATACCCGTTGCGGGAAGTGCGTATACTTATGCCTATGCAAGTTTTGGAGAATTGTTTGCCTGGATTATTGGCTGGGCATTAATAATGGAATATTCTATCGGTAATATTTATGTGGCTTTCAGCTGGAGCGATTATTTCACTTCTTTTCTGGATAAATTTGGCGAGCTGGTACATATGAACCTGCATGTGCCCGATTATTACAGCAACAGTTATTCTGAAGTAAAACACGCCATTGATGCAGGCAGTACCAATCCGGAGATTTTACATGCATGGAATAATGCTCCTGTACTGGGAGGTTTAAAAATGATACTGGATATTCCTGCTCTGGTGATTAATTTACTCATCACTTATCTGGTGTATCGTGGTATAAAAGAAAGCCGCAATTTCAGTAATGTAATGGTAATGCTCAAATTGCTGGTGGTAGTATTAATTATTTTGGTAGGCGGATATTTGGTTTTTTCAACTGGTTCAACACATAACTGGCTGCCGCCTGATGATAAAGGGGTAAATAGTTTTATGCCTAATGGATTTAGTGGAGTAATGGCTGCGGTAAGTGGCGTTTTCTTTGCCTATATCGGATTTGATGCAGTGAGCGTGTTGGCCGAAGAAAGTAAAAATCCCCAGCGGGATCTGCCTAAAGGAATGATACTTTCTCTTGTTATTTGTACTATCGTTTATATACTGTTAACCCTGGTTCTTACAGGGGCCGTTAATTACAGAAAATTTGAAGGTGTGGGCGACCCATTAGCATTTATTTTTGAGAAGGATAATTTGAATGTGGGCTGGATGCAGTTTTTTGTTTCTATAGCTGCAGTAGTAGCTATGACCAGTGTATTACTCGTTTTCCAAATGGGGCAGCCCCGTATCTGGATGAGTATGAGTCGTGATGGATTGATGCCGCCGGTATTTCAGAAAATTCATCCCAAATATAAAACCCCCTCATTTGCCACCATTATTACCGGGCTGGTAGTGGGATTGCCGATTTTATTCACCGATAAAACTTTTGTGCTTGACTTTACCAGTATTGCCACATTATTTGCTTTTGTATTAGTATGCGGAGGGGTGTTGCTGATTCCAAGAAGAGAAAAGGAAGCTGGTAAATTTCATATTCCGTTTATAAACGGGAAACTATTTTTCCCTGTTATTGTTATTGCCTCTATTGCACTGGCGTCTTTTTTAAGTAAAAACTATTTTGCAGAAAAATTCGATTTTTCATTTGAGAAAAAAGTGGATGCTTTAAATAAGCTTACGGTTCTGCAGCATCAAGACACTACTGCAACAGCATTAAATATTGAAAAATATCTTGTGAATAAAAAAGATGCCGATTCAGCATTTATAAAATTGACCAGCATAATACAAACAACTCCTTCCGCACCTGAAAAATTCAATATTGCAAAGAAATTTATTATAGATAATGATACCACACAAAGCAGAACGGCAAAAGTATCAGCAATAATATTCTGGTTGCTGATGATAGGCCTGGCATGCTTTACATTTTTTAAAAACTATTCGCTTATCCCTTTGCTGGGCGTAAGTACCTGCCTGTATTTACTTACCGGTATGTCATTAAGCAATTGGGTTTGGTTTGGCGGATGGTTGGCTATAGGGTTGATTTTCTATTTTTTATATGGGTATAAAAAAAGCAAATTGGCAGCGGAATAAAACATTTAGAAGGTAATTGTAACCGAATAACTAAATACTTTAAATACGGAAGCCAAAAGCTTCCGTATTTTTGTGCCCAATTAATAAAGGGGAGCAGATATGAAATATCAAATAGGGGATAAAATTGTGGTTAATCTTACCAATGAAGAAGGCAGTGTAGTGGAGATCATGAACGAAGGAATAGTAATGATTGAAGTGAAAGGGGTGCGTTTTCCTGCATATATGGATCAGATCGACTTTCCTTATTTTAAAATGTTTATCGAAAAACGACAGGCAGATAAAAAAAAGAAAGTATATGTAGATAATATACACAAAGAAAAGTTTCAGCCTAAACTTAAGGAAGGGGAAGGGGTTCAGCTATCTTTTTTACCTGTGTACAGCAAAGATGTGTTTGATGATGATGTAGTAGAAAAATTCAAATTGTACCTTATCAACAAAAATAGCGAAGCCTATACATTCACTTATAATTTAATGATTGGAGGAGAAAGTCATTTTGAACTGAAAAATAAGATTGAACCGATCAGTGATTTTTATTTGCATAATGTGGATTTTGAAGAAATCAGCGACAGCCCAAGATTTGATTTTGAATTCTCTCTGGCCAACACTGATAAAAAGAAAGCCCCATTTTTTGAAACCTCTTTGAAGCTTAAGGGAAAACAGTTATTTAAAAAGATTGAAGAAATTCAGTTAAAAAACGAACCCACATTTGCATATCCGGTTTTTGAAAGCTATCCTGATAAAGTGGAGGAAGAAAAAGTAGACCTTAGTAATTTGGGTAATGCCGGCTTCAGGGTATATGATGTGTCCAGAGTAAGGGAATATATGGAACCAGCCAGAACAGTGGTGGACCTTCATGTTGAAAAATTGACCGACAGCTGGAAACACATGTCTAATTTTGATATACTCACATTGCAGCTTAAAATATTTGAAAAATATTTCGATTTGGCTGTATCCCATCAGCAGTCAACCCTTACCATTATCCATGGTGTGGGGTCGGGTAAGCTTAAAGAGGAGATACATGATATTCTCAAATTAAAAAAAGAAGTAAAATCTTTTATTAACCAGTACCATAACCAATATGGCTACGGAGCCACTGAAATTTATTTTCAGTATTAAATACATAGATTAACGGAAATCCTTATTTTCGCTGCCTAAGTTTTACCTGCAGGTAAAAATTTGTACCCCCCACTGAAGACAGTTCCTCTTAAGCAAACAAATATTTTTGAGCCTTTAAGGGCATATAACCGGGCAAAACAGTTTTATTTTGAGAAGACTTTTACTGTCATTTTTATTTTTTGTACTATCATTTGCTGTCAGTGGTCAGGTAATTCCGGCTATTGAAATTACTGATGCAGTTACTATAGCAAAGCAAAAATTTGACAGTTATTTGTCTAAAAAAGGGTTTGCTTTTATTGGCACCAGTTATCAGGCCGATACCATTTCAAGAGAATACAATTTCAGAAGTACTGCTAAAAATAAATTTAAAGATTCTGTACAGCTATCCATACAAAGGTCTTTATTCAGTTACAGCACCAAAGAAGATTTTTCTTTTACATATCATACCAGTTCAAAAGACGAATACAGACAAATAAGGAATGAATTAATAAAAGCTGGATTTTATACCAATAAGGTCAATGATACTTTGCTTGAGAAGAAAGTTTTGTTTCAAAGTAAGGATATGACGGTGTTCATGGCCTTCGACAGGTTGGATGACACTTTAGGCGATTATACTTTTACAGCTAGAAAACAGGTATTGCCAAAACCTAAAGAAATTGAATATGCCGAAGATCTGATTGTATTTGACTCACACGAATACCTCAAATTTTATTTTGGAGAGGCTAATGTAAAGCGGGATATTTATTATTTATCCGATACAAAAATTGGTAAGTGTTCTGTGCTTTTTCCAAATAGCGACAAACAGGTTGTTTTTTTATGGAGCGATCAGTTGAATAACCGTAACCTGAGTAAAATATATATAGGCGGACAATTAATGGCTGAGAGTTCATTAGAATACGATAAAAACGTTGCAGAAAATATATGGCGTTTGCGCAATGGTATTCATTCGGGGATGAGTTTATATGCACTGCGGTTATTAAATGATGCGGCATTTAATTTTAACGCCGGCAAATCAGCAAATTCCGGGATGGTATTTACCGACAGTACGGGCAAAGTAGATTTTAAAGCCGAAAATATCATTTTGGGTTGTATGAATTGTAATGATAACAGATACCTGCGTCAGACAGTTTTAAATTCTGATGATGCCATTGCAGAAGAAAGGATATTATTTGTACATACCATAATTCTGGACCCCGCCAAAATTATGGCTACACAAAAAGCACAGCAATCCAGTGATGCATTAACCCAAAGAAGATAATCACCTGTAGGCTCTGCAGGCAAACTTTATTCATATATCATTGTCATAAAATAAAATTTTTCAAATGAAATACATGTATCTTCTGGTATTTGCAGTGCTTCCGGGTTTATTCTCCTGCAATAACGGTTCTGCAGATAAGGAAACTGTAAAAGCACCAGCCATAAAAACCCAAGACATAAGCTATACCAGCGATAGTACTGTATTAATCGGCTTTGTAGCCTATGATGCTAACTCAACAGCAAAAAGGCCGGTGGTATTAATTGTACACGAATGGTGGGGACTTAACGATTATGTAAAAGGTAGAGCTAAACAACTGGCAGAATTAGGTTATCTGGCTATAGCAGTAGATTTGTATGGCAATGGTAAAAAAGGAACCAATCCCGAAGAAGCTGCAACACTGGCCGGACCTTTTTATCAAAACCCGGCATTTGCTAAAAGTCGTTTTGATGCCGCAGTAGCAAAAATTAAAACTTTTAGTCAGGCCGATACTACTAAAATCGCCGCAATGGGCTATTGTTTTGGAGGCTCAGTTGTTTTAAACGTTGCAAAGTTGGGCGAAGATTTGAAAGGGGTAGTAATTTTTCATGGTAACCTGGTGGGTGTACCCGCAGATAAAAAATTACTAAAAGCCAAAGTGCTGGTTTGTCATGGTAAAGAAGACCAGTTTGTAAAAGCAGAAGAAGTAGCTACTTTTAAAAAGCAAATGGATTCAATAAATGCAGACTATACATTCAAAGCATATGATGGGGCAACACATGCATTTTCAAATCCTGCAGCAACGGAGTTGGGGAAAAAGTTTATGCTTCCAATTGCGTACAATGCTGCTGCCGATGTGGCATCCTGGAATGAAATGAAAGCTTTTTTTGAAAAGATATTTAAATAAGTAAAGGGAGGTGCCGCAGATTGCTGTACCTCTACTTTAAGCCTCTTCTTCAATAAATTGTTGAAAATTATTTTCGTTATCCAGTATCCAAACCGGGAGTTGATGCTGCATGATTTTCCAGCCACTATCCTGTTTCTGCATTTCAAAAATGATTCTGTTTCCGCGGTCGTCTGCCACATTAACCGAGCAAACGTGCTTTTGCAACACATCACCGTGTTTCCTGAAGTTGAATTCTCTTAAACGACCATCTATTTTGATCAGTTTAGTGAACTGCACATTTTTAAAAAACTGAATTTTCATTAAATAAGATTTAGGTTATAAGGTATCAGTTAAGTAGCAATTTCAATGCCACACAGTGAATAAAAGCCTGGTCATATTACGGTGTGAACAAAAATTAACAACTTGTAAAATAATTCAGCAACCCGTTGCAGTAAAAACCGGGATTCAGCATTTTGGTTCTATTTTTTAACGTTTTCAAAAAGTACCGACCATTGTTACTATGTTAAGGTAAAGTTTAATTCAGGGGTTAAGCAATTTGGATAATAGCATTTATGCACCTGTTTTGCACTTTTGAATAACAATTTAGGCATAGGGCTCGTTAAAAAAAACATAATATACACCGTTTGTTCAAATTAATGTTTAAACATTGTATATTTGCTCAGAGTTATTAAAAAAGTTCCATGTCTAATGATAAAAACATCAGTTAAAAAACATCCCTGGTTTAAAAGGATACTTATTGTGGGAATGTTGTTGTTAGTGGCAGGAGGAGGAGTAGTATGGTATATTTTTACTGATACATTTTCTGATACAACTGACCGCAAGGCAGCCTTTACTGTAAACGCAATGGATTTGCTGCATGAATTTCAGCAAAATGACAGTTTGGCCAATAGAAAATATGCGGAAAAGATTATTACAGTTAACGGACGTATTTCTGAACTGGAAGCTGCAGATACTACAGTCAATGTAAAAATAATGGATACATTAACAGATGCCTATATCATATTTGCATTTCAGCAACAGCATCTGGCAGAAACTAAGGGGTTAAAGGAAGGCGATTCTATTTCCATAAAAGGCTCATGCAGCGGCGGCACTTACAGTCAGATATTAGAAACGGTGTTCGTTACATTTAAGCGTTGTGCAGTAAACCAATAATTTTTAATTCAAATAAAAAATAAACAAACACAAATGAAAAAATCATTCCTCTTAATTGCTCTGGTTGGATTAACCACTTTCTCTTTTGCACAAAAGAAAAAAGTAACTACTTCAGCAACAATAGCTTTTGATGCCAGTACCAAACTTGACCCTTTAGCAGTTGCTGAAAATAAAACCGCTGTTGCAAGCTTAAATCCTAAAACAGGTGAAGTGGCTTTTGAAACAGTGGTTAAAAATTTCGCTTTTTCTAACCCAAAAATGCAGGAGCATTTTAACAGCGCAGGATGGATGGATTCAGATAAATTCCCTGCAGCTTCTTTCAAAGGAAAAATTACCAATTTGTCTGCTGTTAAATTCAATTCAGATGGTACATATACTACATCTGTAACTGGCGATCTTACTATACGTGGTGTTACCAAACCAGTTATTGCTACTGCTACAGTTGTGGTTAGTGGTAAAACAGTTACAACTACATCAGCATTCGAAATTAAAGTGGCCGACTATGGTGTTAATGGTCCTGCTATTGGTGCAGGAAAAGTTGCTACTGATCCAAAAATCACTGTATCTGCTGAATTTAAATAAGCTAAGCTTTATAATATAGTTATCCCGTAAACATTTGTTTACGGGATTTTTATTTCCCTAAACCCCTAAACCCTCAAACCCCTAAATCATCAACCTCAAACCATAAACTACCAACCCTCCCCACATCTAAACAATTATTCTTAATTTTGCCGCATGACAATAGAACAAATAAAGGCTCTGAGAGACCGCACAACGGTTTTGAAGAGATTTCTTTGACGTAGAAAACAGAGAAGCTAAAATAGCAAACGACAAACAACTCTCTCTTTCGCCGGGCTTTTGGGACGACAATGCCAGGGCAACGGCTATCTTAAAAGAAACTAAAGTAAATGAATACTGGGTAGATTTGTATCATGCTGTTGATACAGCTGTGGAGGATTTTGCCGTTTTATTCGAATTTTGGAAAGCTGGAGAAGCTACAGAAGTAGAAGCAAAAATTGCTTTTGACGATGCCGTTTTAAAGATTGAAGAGGCCGAATTTAAAAGTACGCTTAATGAGCCGGAAGATGAACTGCCCGCCATGTTGCAGATCAACAGTGGTGCAGGTGGTACCGAAAGTCAGGACTGGGCCGAAATGCTGGCCCGTATGTTCCGTATGTATGGCGAAAAGCAGGGCTGGTCTGTTACCGAAATGGACTGGCAATGGGGCGATGGTGCCGGTATTAAAACCTGTACCTATAAATTTGAAGGAGCTTTTGCCTATGGATTCCTTAAATCGGAAAGCGGTGTACACCGTTTGGTACGTATATCCCCTTTTGATAGCAATGCCCGCCGACATACTTCATTTGTATCAGTAAATGTGTATCCTTTGGTAGATGATACCATCAATATTGAAATCAATCCGGCCGATGTAAAAATGGAAACTTCCCGAAGTGGCGGTGCCGGTGGTCAAAACGTAAATAAAGTGGAAACCAAAGTGCAGTTAACGCATATTCCAACCGGTATTGTGGTGGTTTGTCAGCAGGATAGAAGTCAGCTCGGTAACCGCGAACTGGCCATGCAAATGCTGAAAAGTCGTTTATACGAAATGGAATTACAAAGGCGTAACGAAATAAAAGATGCGGCTAACAGCAAAAAGAAAAAGATTGAGTGGGGCAGCCAGATCCGCAGTTATGTTTTTCATCCTTATAAAATGATTAAAGACCATCGCACCGATTATGAAGTGGGTAATGTGGGTCCGGTAATGGATGGAGAATTAGATGGATTCATAAAAGCTTATTTAATGAGCGAAAAAGAAGGGGAGTAATTTGATGATTTTTCGATTTGATAATTTGGAGATAAAGGAAGTTTTTTAATCTGTATTACATAAATAAATTGGCCTTATGCAAACTAATAAGCCATCAAATTTAATTGTTGAACTTAGCTTTAAATTTGCGCTGGAAATTATTAAATACGCTGAATTATTAGAAGAAAAACATAAATATGTTATTGCCCGGCAGATTCTAAAATCCGGAACAAGTATTGGAGCTAATGTTAGAGAGGCACAGAACGGAGAAAGTAAAGCAGATTTTATTCATAAGATGAAAATTGCAGCCAAAGAAGCCGATGAAACGGAATATTGGTTGTTACTTTGCAAAGCTTCAGTTGGTTATCCGGAATGTGATAGTTTATTATTACAATGTACTTCAATAATAAAAGTGCTTTCTAAAATAATAGCTTCATCAAAATCTAAATAATCATCAAATCATAATATTATCAAATCATCAAATCCATTTTATGCAATACGGCGATTTCTACTACCCAATGCCGGCTAATGAGCCCGTGCTTTCTTATGGTCCTGGTACAGCTGAAAAGAAAAGATTAAAAGAAGTTTTAGCAGAACTAAAAAAAGAAAAGATTGATGTACCCATGTACATTGGTGGGGAAGAAATCCGAACCAATAATAAGATTGCCATGCATCCCCCGCACGAACGTAAACACGTGTTGGGATATTTTCATGCAGGTGATGCCAGCCATGTTAAAAAAGCCATCAACGCTGCATTAAAAGCAAAAGATAAATGGGCCAACATGAGTTGGGAAAACAGAGCTAACATATTTTTAAAAGCTGCTGATTTATTAGCCACAAAATACCGTCCTTATATTAATGGTACTACCATGTTGGCACAAAGTAAAAATGCTTTTCAGGCTGAGATTGATGCCGCCTGCGAATTAATCGATTTCTTACGTTTTAATGTTCACTTCCTAAGTGATATTTACCGTCAGCAACCCATCAGCGGTGCCGGTATGAATAACAGAATGGAGTACCGCCCGTTAGAAGGATTTGTATTTGCATTAACTCCATTTAATTTTACTGCTATTGGTGGTAACCTGCCTACATCTGCTGCCATGTGTGGCAACGTGGTAGTTTGGAAATGCGCCAATACACAAGTATACAGTGCACAGATGTTCATGCGTATACTAAAAGAAGCAGGCTTACCTGATGGGGTGATCAATTTAGTTTTTGTGGATGGTCCAACTGCAGGTGATGTAATATTTAATCATCCCGATTTTGCAGGTATCCATTTTACAGGAAGCACCGGTGTATTTAATTTTATGTGGAAGACGATTGGTGCTAATATGAGCATGTATAAATCTTACCCACGTATTGTAGGCGAAACCGGCGGTAAAGATTTTGTAATTGCACACAAATCTGCAGATCCCGATGTAGTGGTAACCGCTCTGGCAAGAGGTGCCTTTGAATATCAGGGACAAAAATGTTCAGCCGCTTCAAGAGCATATATTCCTTCTAATATTGCAGCTGAAGTAAAGAAAAAACTGGTGGCCGAAATCAAGACAATGAAAATGGGAACGGTGGAAGACTTCACCAATTTTGTGAATGCGGTAATTGATGAAAAAAGTTTTGACAAGCTGGAGACCTATATTAAAAATGTAAGAAAGAAAAACAGTGGTGCAAGAATTTTAGTTGGAGGTAATTGTGATAAAACAGAAGGTTATTTTATTGAGCCTACAGTTATAGAAACTACCGATCCTAAATATGTAACCATGTGCGAAGAATTGTTTGGACCGGTATTAACTATTTATGTGTACGACGAAAATAAATTTGAAGATACCTTGAAACTGGTGGACAGCACATCTCCTTATGCTTTAACCGGAGCCGTAATTGCAAAAGACAGATATGCAGTAGAGCTGGCAACAAATAAATTGCGTAACAGTGCCGGTAATTTTTATATCAACGATAAACCAACTGGTGCAGTGGTAGGGCAACAGCCGTTTGGTGGTGCAAGAGGAAGTGGCACTAATGATAAAGCAGGTTCTTTATTAAATTTATACCGCTGGTTAAGTGCCAGAACAATTAAAGAAACCTTTAATTCACCAATTGATTACAGATATCCTTTTTTACAGGAGAAATAATTTAAAAAATCCTCTGTTTACAGGGGACTTTTTTTATCGAAAAATATCAGATAAATTCGCTTTGTAAATCTTATAAGCTTGACAACTATTTTAGATAAACAACAACTGCATCTTACAATATTAAGATTGTCGCACCAATTACTGGAAAACCATATCGATTTAAAAGATGTGGTATTTATCGGTCTGCAACCTCGTGGTGTAATGGTGGCTAATAAAATAGTCGAATCTGTAAGGCAGCTTTGTCCGGGTGAAAACATTCAGTACGGTGTACTTGATATTACCTTTTACCGCGATGATATCAGGAATGAATTACATGTGGCCAATAAAACCGATATCAGTTTTTCCATTCAGGGTAAACAGGTAATATTGATTGATGATGTATTGTATACAGGCAGAACCATCAGAGCCGCATTGGATGCATTACAGGATTTTGGCCGTCCCCAAAAAGTAGAATTATGTGTGCTGGTCGACAGGCATTTTAACCGAGAGCTGCCTATTCAACCCGATTATTGCGGCAAAGCCATTGATACGGTGATCTCTCAAAAAGTAAAAGTGGAATGGGACAAGGAGGCAGTAGTGCTATATGAATAATTAATAAATAATCTAATGCAGAGATGATATTTAATGAAACAAGTATTGGCAAAGCGGACAAATTCTCCCTCATTAATTATTCAAATTTTCAATCTCTGAATATCAGCACAGAAAATTTGCGAAATCTGCATCAAACCTTTAACTTCGCTGCTTAATGCAACTATCTACCAAACATCTATTGGGCATTAAAGATCTCCTTCCTGAAGATATTTCTCTTATTTTATCTACAGCTACCCAGTTTAAAGAAGTATTACAGCGTTCCATAAAAAAAGTGCCTTCCTTACGTGATGTAACTATCGTAAACTTATTTTACGAAAACTGCACCCGTACCAGGATATCTTTTGAACTGGCCGAAAAAAGATTAAGTGCCGATACCATCAATTTTACTGCTTCGGGTTCTTCTGCTGCTAAAGGAGAAACCTTACTGGATACAGTGAATAATATTTTAAGCATGAAAGTGGATATGGTGGTGATGCGCCATAGTGCCAGCGGAGCACCTCACTTTTTAGCCAAACATATTCCTGCTGCTATCATTAATGCCGGCGATGGTATTAATGAACATCCCACTCAGGCTTTATTAGATGCTTTTTCTATTCAGGAACAATTAGGGACATTAGCAGGAAAGAAAATAGTTTTGATTGGCGATATCATGCACTCCAGGGTTGCACTAAGTAATATTTACCTGCTTAAAAAAATGGGTGCCGAAGTAATGGTGGCAGGCCCGCCAACCCTTATTCCCAAATACATTCATGAAGCATTTGGTGTGAAAGTGGAATACAATTTAAAAAAGGCTTTGGAATGGTGTGATGTGGCCAATGTGTTACGCATACAATTAGAAAGGCAGAATACCGTTTTATTCTCTTCATTAAGAGAATACAATCTGGCATATGGAGTAAGCCGTAAACTGTTAGACGGATTAAAAAAAGAAATAGTGATCATGCACCCGGGTCCAATCAACAGGGGCGTGGAAATTGATAGTGATGTGGCAGACAGCAAACAATCAATCATTTTACAACAGGTAGAAAATGGAGTTGCTGTGCGAATGGCAGCTTTGTATTTACTTTCCGGTAAAAGAGGGGATTAATTTTAAGTACCAGCATAAGCTGATTAACGATTATTTAAATAACCAATTAACCACCGCCATGCAACGAATTTGCTTATTCCCGGGTACCTTCGATCCTGTTACCTTGGGTCATATTGATATTATTGACAGGGCATTGCCATTATTTGATAAACTGGTAATTGGTATTGGACGTAATGTAAATAAAACTCCCATGTTCTCAGAAGAACAAAGGTTGCAGTGGATAAGAGAAATATATAAAAATGATCCTAAAGTGGAAGCAGTGATTTATGATGGTCTTACAGTGGATTGCTGTAAAACCGTAGGCGCAAACTTTATTTTAAGAGGTATCCGTTACGTTAACGATTTTGAATACGAAAAAGCAATTGCGGATATGAACCGCAGTTTGGAAGGCAATATTGAAACTGTATTTCTTACCTGCCTGCCTCAGTTTACTTCTGTGGCGTCTACATTGGTACGTGATGTTCTGCGCAACGGAGGAGATGTTTCTCAGTTTTTACCCGATCCGGTAAATCAATCCATCAATAAGAGCAAATAATCATGCCTATCTGGTTCAATCCATCTTTATCACATGATGACCTCAAAAGTTTTGGTGCTAAAACTATGGGTGGTCATTTGGGAATGGAGTGGACTGAAGTAGGTCCGGATTATTTAAAAGTACGTATGCCGGTAGATGAGCGTACCAAACAACCTTTTGGATTATTGCATGGAGGAGCCAGTGTGGCCCTTGCAGAAACAGCAGGCAGTGTAGCTTCTCATTTTGTAGTAGATAACGAAAAATTCAACTGTGTTGGCCTTGAAGTTAACGCCAATCATCTTCGCGGAGTAAGGGATGGGTTTGTTACTGCAACCTGCACACCCATTCATATAGGAGCATCTACCCATGTTTGGGATATAAAAATTCATGATGACAGAGGAAAACTGGTATGCATCAGCCGTCTTACAGTTGCCATTCTTAAAAAGCTAAAAGCATAAAGCATAAAGCTAAAAGCGTAAAGCCAAAAGCGTAAAGCCAAAAGCACAAAGCCAAAAGCACAAAACTAAACTTCTAAACTTCTTCAACCTCTTAAACTTCTTCAACCTTTTCAACCTCTTAAACTTCTTAAACCTTTCAACCTCTTCAACCTCCCTTTCACGGATCATCAAAAAATCTACTCAATATATCTTTAATAGACGGGTAAGTATTAGCAACAGGCTCAGCAATATTTTTAGTATGTACCCATTTTAAATCAGTAATATCTTCCTCAGTCTGCGGTACTAATTTTTGACCCGAAGGGCATACCATGTAATACCAGTGTGTGGTCTTTAAAAAATGTTTCCCAAATGCATCATAAGTATGGTAAGTTTCGCCAATTTTTTTCTTAATGGTAAGATTGGTAATACCGGTTTCTTCCTCCACTTCTCTTATAGCACAGTCATCAGCACTTTCATTCGTTTCTATTTTCCCCTTGGGCAGATCCCATTTCCCCAAACGATAAATAAAAAGCAGGTCTTTTTTAGTGTTTTGCACAATGCCTCCCGCTGCTTCTATTAAAGTAAAATGCTTAAAAAACTGCTTTTTTAGCTTGGCCAGATCCTGACCCTGCATTACACCGGCATGAAATTCTTCCTTTTTTATCTCATGCAGTAAGGATTTAATAGCAGGACTGGTGACTTCATCAATAAAAACCGCATCGGGGTGATGAAGGATTTCTTTTAACTCCTCATTCAGCTCATCACAAAGAAAAACGGGTTTATTTCCAAAATATATTTTGATGTGCATAATAATATTTCAAAATTTAGATTTCAACCATCAAATTTGCAGCATGACAAATGAAAAAGCTGTTGCTGAAAAGCTCTTACAAATTAATGCAATTAAATTAAGTCCGCAAGAACCATTTACCTGGGCCAGTGGCTGGAAAAGTCCGATTTACTGCGATAATCGTAAAGTATTATCATTTCCTTATGTACGGGATTTCGTTAAAAGTGAAATGTGCAGTGTGATTTTTGAAAAATTTCCTGAAGCAGATATACTGGCAGGGGTTGCCACTGCAGGAATTGCCTGGGGGGCCATGGCTGCAGACCAGTTAAAACTGCCTTATGTTTATGTAAGACCTAAGCCTAAAGAACATGGTTTAGGAAATCAAATTGAAGGGAATCTTGAAAAAGGGCAAAAAGTAGTGGTTATAGAAGACCTGATTTCTACTGGTAAAAGCAGTTTACAGGTATGTGATGTATTGAAAGCTGCAGGGGTTGAAATAATTGGTATGGTATCCATATTTAACTATGGTTTTACTGTGGCCGACAAGGCTTTTGAAGCTGCAGGAGTGCCTTTTACTTCCCTCACCAACTATCCTACCCTGATTGAGCTGGCTATAGAAAAGGGAATTGTTACGGCTGATCAGCAAAAAACATTGTTAAACTGGAGTGCCGATCCGGCAAATTGGTCAGGTAATTAATAACTTTAAGTGTAAAACCCGGAATAATGAAACAATTTGTAATAGGAATAATGGCATCCTGCCTCGTTTTAGCAGGCAATGCACAGGTAAAAGCAACTGATAAAGCAATTATCAGCCTTCCCAATTTGCAAAACTGCGATAAATGTAAGGATCAGATCGAGTTTTTTATCAGCAAAACAGAAGGAGTTACTTCCATTGTAGTTGACTTAAAAAGGAAAATAGCAAAGGTAAGCTGGCTAACCGACCGTACTAATAAGGAATATATTAAGACAGCAATTGCCAATTTAGGCTTTGATGCCGATGATATTGAAGCTGAAGAATACGCCTATAAAAGACTGCCCGTATGCTGTAAAAAACCGGTTGAGCCACAAAAAACACCTCCTGCACCCGCTCCATCAAAAAACTAATAAGTTTCAAAAAATGATATTCTGGGCACCTTTTGTAAAAGGGTGCCCTTTGTTTTTAGAGCGAAAATTTCTGTTTACTCTCGTAGTCTACTTTAAAAGACTTGTAAATATTTGCCTTTCCCACCTTGACCGTTCCCGTAACTTTTACCATTACTTCCTTTCCAAAAAGTGCCGGCAAGGCATTTTTGTATGCATTTTTCATGTCCACACTAATTTTTAAAGGAAGGGTGAATTCCTCTCTTTTGGGTACATGAATTTGAAAGTCCTGTGTGGTATGCCCCAGAAAATTATTGTCGATATAAATATCAAGATCTGTCCTTTTAAGGTCTAGTCCAAAATTATTGGGGTTATAATAAACCAGGTCTATGCTAAAAACAGAAGCAGCAAAACCCAGTTTTTCGGAGCTCAGATTTTTAAAATTGCGGTATTCCAATTCCTTGGGCTCACGACAGGATGACATAAATATGGAGCTTACTAAAAGTAGCAGGAGGAGGTAGGGGAATCTATGATGCATGAATTACTGAATGGGTGTTTGTTAAGTAATAAGCAGCAAAGTAAAACAATATTTAGGAATACGGTACATAAATAT
>JBAXET010000022.1:0-28992 GCA_037140275.1 Ferruginibacter sp.
GCCTTTATAATGATTGGGGTTTTCAATACAATAAGCTCGGTTAATAAGCGTATGATTTTTACCCTGTAAAAAATAATCGTTTCCCAGCGAATCGGTCAATCCATTGGGGTCGATACCTTGAAAAGTGTATTGTTCAAAAAACAAAGGACCTCCTTTGTCTTTATCATAATTTCCTAAGGGCAAAGTATAGCCATAATAAGATTTGCCATTTTTAAATCCAAAGCTTCCGGCCCATGTGCCATCATACACCGATTTGGCAATGGAATGATATTGCGATGAGGCAGACATGATATAAGTAATCAGACATTCATTGTATCCCCAAACCGGGAAGTTCATATCAAACCCGTTATTGGGACTCCAGTGCCAGAATAATTTATTTTGTCCGTTCGTATGCCAGTTCCAGTTAGCGGCACCCCACATTTGATTGATGCGTTTGCGCAGGTACACTTCACGGGGCACATCTTTATTAAAATACTCTCTCGCACATAAAAAGCCCATGAGTAAATAAGAGGTCTCCACAATATCTGCACCATCATCCAAACGGTCGAACTTAATTGTTTTGCCCGTTCTGCCATTCATAAAATGCGGATAAATACCATGATAACAATCTGCATTAATTAAAAAATCTGCGATCTTGATTAATCGGCGTACAGCAGTATCTCTTCCTATCCACCCTCTTTCCACCGCAATTACTGTACTCATGATACCAAAGCCGGTACCACCTATGGCACCTGCATCGGGTCCAAATGTTGTTTTGCTGAAATTGGGTTCATCCCATGCTTCGTTGATATAATCCCAGTAGTGCTCGGCCAATACGGTATTGTCTCTTTCTAATGCCAGTCCGCTTACCGGATGCGCCCCATGCCAGAAAAAACGAAATGTTTGTTTTTGAACTACATCAAGCAACTGCTCATCAGTTAAATTTTTAATGATGCCTGCAGGCGCAATGCTATCCGGGCCATCGCCGTATTTTCCTTTGGTGAGTGATTGAGAATGTACTTGTACTGCAATCAATACAAGTAACAAAAAATACGGTCTTTTCATGTAGCAAACAATTACGCGGTTAGTTATTATTTTTTTACCCATGGACTTTCAAAATCCAGTTTCTGTAAACCCTTCTGCACTTCAGGACAACTCATAAATAGCTTCCATATTAAACCTGTGCGGTAGTTTTCAATCATGGCCACAACAGGGCCCTGATCAATGGCCAGATGCGAACCGGCATACCAGTTTTTGGTTTCATTGAAAGCATCAATAAAGCCATATTGGCTCCAGAGTTGATCTCCCAAATCAAAATAAAAATGTTTCAATGCTTTCATACTGTATTCAGGCGTGTAAGGAAAAGCACTTAATGCAGCTGTGGGTGCAATGGTTCCGCCATCATTAGTTGGAGAGTAGGCATCATAGCCATTATAAGTATCGCATGCTGTTAGTCCCCAGCAATTTTCGCCATAGCCTTTAAATTTTTTAGGATTATCCACACAGTATGCATGATTGATTAATGTATGGTTTTTATTCTGCTCCCAGTAATCGGCATAACGGTCTTTTAAACCCCGTGGATCTAATCCTAAAAAAGAATATTGAGAGAAGAATAATGGGCCGCCAAAATCAAAACCTAATGGCAATTTTAAACCATAAAACTCACGGCCATTTTTAAAGAAATTACTTTGAGCCCATCCATTATGATATACTGCAGCAGGCACCTGATATTTTTCGTTGGGAGATGATGCGGCAAGTATATACATGATCAAACATTCGTTGAAACCCCGAACCGGAAAATTCATTGACCAGCCATTATTAGGGCTCCAGTGCCAGTACAGCACATCCTGTCCGCCTTTAGTAAACCAGTTCCATTCTATATCGGGCCACATCCATGAAATGCGGTTACGTAATTCTCTTTCAGTTTGATTGCTGGCATTAAAATATTGTCTGGCACAAAGCAGTCCCTGAAACAAATACGAAGTCTCCACCAGATCTGCTCCGTCATCTTTTCTGCTAAACCGAATTGTTTTTCCTGTGGCACCATTCATCCAGTGGGGAAATGCCCCATGATAGGAATCGGCTTTTAATAAAAAGTTCACCATCTTCAGCATAAACTTGGCAGCAGTATCCCTGCTGATCCATTTTCTTTCTGTAGCCACAATCACACTCATGATACCGAAACCTGTTCCTCCGGTTGTTACTGTTTCATCTCCGTAACCATAACTCACATTACTTCTTTCCCTTGACATACCACTGACAGGATGTGCAAAATCCCAAAAATACCGGAAGGTTTGTTTTTGTACAAGATCAAGTAAGGCTGAATCAGAAAGTGTTTTAGGTCTTTCGGAAGCATTAAATTTTTGCGCAAGTATATGTCCTAAACCTGACAATAGCAATACACAAAATAATGAAAGCAATCTCTTTTTAAACTTCATACATTTTATAAATATGGTGCAGTAAATCCTAATCGTTTCATGCCGTTTTTTACTTCGGGGCAACTGGTTAATAAATTCCAAACCAGCTGGCTTCTGTAATTTTCTATCATTACAATTACGGGGCCCTGATCAATGGCTAAATAAGAATTGGCATACCAAAGACTTTTTAAACTGAAGGCATCCACAAAGCCATATTCTTTAAATAATTTATCGCCCAGTTTATAATAGAAAAACTTGAGTGCATTCATACTTTCTGTTGGAGTATAGGGCATAGAAGATACTGCAGCAGTGGGCGAAATAACACCAATATCATTATTGGGTTCATTGGCATTATACCCGCTGGGCACATCACTTGCAGTAAGGCCCCAGCAAAGATTACTATAGCCAAAATTGCCTAAAGGATTGGCTTTACAGTATTCGTAATTTATTTTGGTATGATTCACCACCTGTGTTTGATAATTGGCATACGCATCACTCAATCCATTTGGATTAATACCAAGGAAGGAATAATGCGCAAGAAATAAGGGTCCGCCATTTGCGGATCCCAATGGTAACTGATACCCATAATAGCTGTTACCATTAGCCATCGCACCATTACGGGCAAAACCATTTTGGTACACTATTAAAGGAATAGAATCTGTTTTGGAAGAGGATGCCATCAGATATGTGATAAGGCATTCATTCCATCCCGCAATTTTCATATTCATTTGCCAGGCATAATTAGGGCTCCAGTGCCAGTATAATACATTCTGTCCGCCCTGACGAAACCAGTTCCATTCTACTGCATCCCACATGGTATTGATATCTGCACGCAAATTAGTTTCAGCGGCATCTGCCCCATTAAAATATTGTCTTGCGGTAAGCAGTCCTGCCATCAGATAAGAAGTCTCCACCAGATCAGCGCCATCATCTTTTGTACTAAAAGCAATTGCCGCTCCTGAAGTTCCATTTAACCAATGCGGAAATGCTCCATGAAATTTTTGTGCGGTATTTTTTAAGAAGCCCACAATCATCTGCATCCTTGCCAAACCCTGTGCCCTTGTTATAAAATTGCGGCTAATGGCAACCGGTATGGCCATAATGCCAAAGCCTGAACCACCTGATGTTACGGTTTCAGGAGTGGCATTGCTTCTCTCCCTTGCCAAGCCACTAACCGGATGGCCATAATCCCAGAAATATTTGAAGGTTCTTTTTTGAATGGTATCTAATAAAGCATTATCACTGATCACCGGAAATTTATCGGTGGAATCAATTTGTGTATTAAAGGAGAAACTTAAAATACTGTTGAGTGCTCCACCCTTTACCGACTTTAAAGTAGTTAACCCGTTTACAGTATAGCTGGTTAAATTTTTAAGTGCTGCTGCAGGAGTAAGCAAGATTGTGCTGTCGTTATTTAGATAGCTATAATTAACTGGCGTTGCCCCAACACCACCTTCGCTTACTGTAACTGAGGAGGCTACTGTATTTCTATCTACTGCATTATTAAATGAAATTCTGATAACAGCCGTAGTTTTTATATTGTAATTAAGCAGAGCAGTATTTGCTATTGCAGCATCAAGCTTTGCTGCTGTAAATTCCAACGCAGATGGAGTGGGCAATGGATCCGGCCCACCAGAGCCCGGCGTGGCACCATCCTTTTTTTTGCATGATGCGGCAATCAGTACAAGCAGTAAAACAACTATGCCTTTATTTTTTTTCAATGTGCACCATTAAAATGTGAGTGTTGAAATAGAATGCGGTAAAGAGGTCAACTCTGCTGCTTTACCTTTTATCCATAAATAATATTGCGTTTTTGTATCGGTTGGATTCATAACAATTACGGCAACAGTACCATCCGGATTTTTAAATGCAGTAGTTTGTAACATACTGCGGCTTGCAGCACTTACAATTCTTTTTGCACCCGGCTGAATGAATTTTGAAAAATGGCCGATATAATAATATTCATTGGTATAAATCAGTTCTCCGGTTTTTGTATTGCCATGGATTGGAGCAAAACAAAAATTGCCCACATGATTTGGTCCTCCTGTTTCATCCAGTAATATATTCCAGTCGGTAAACCCAACAGAGCCATTATTAAAATCGTGGATCATATTGTTGCCGTATTTTTCACCTAATTTCCAGTCGCCCACTTTATTCAAATCAAAAGCTTCTTTACAACCTTCGGTAAATAATAAATTGGTGGAAGGAAATGCTTCGTGTACTAATTTCAGATTATCATACATAGGCTCACCACCACTCCATGGCTCGTACCAGTGAAAGCCTATACCCCATAAGTATTTTGCAGCTTCAGGATCATTAAGTAAAGTACTGGCTCTTTGATACAACAGATCGCGGTTATGATCCCATCCGATTATTTTTACATTGCCCAGGCCTTCTTTTTTCATGGTGGGACCTAAATTATTTTTCAGAAAATCCCTTTCTTCCTCGCCAGAAAAAATACAGCTCTCCCATCTTTGTGTTGCCATGGGTTCGTTTTGGATAGAGATGCCCCATAATGGAATACCTTCTGCCTGATAGGCTTTTACAAATTTGGTAAAATACATGGCCCATGGCTGATAAAATTCTTTTTTTAGTTTGCCTCCATGCAAAATATCATTATTGGTTTTCATAAAAGCCGGCGGACTCCATGGACTTGCAAATAAAGTGAGCTTTCCTCCTGCAGCAGCAATGGCCTGTTTAATAAAAGGAATTTTAAATTGTTTGTCGTGCTGAATATTAAATGATTTTAAATCAGCATCCCCTTCATTGATATACGTATAAATATCGCTCGAAAAATCGCAGCTGTGAATATTGGTACGGGCAAAATTATAGCCAATCCCTTTTTCTTTATCAAAATAGGCTCTCATAAATTCAGCCTGTTTGTCTTTCGGTAATTTGGCAAAGGTTTCTGCAGATGCATCGGTTAATGCACCACCAATACCTAAAAATGTTTGAAAGGTTTTATTGGGATCAACAAAAATACAAAGCTGTGTTTCCAAAGGTTGAGGCATGGCAGTAAAGCCAGCAGTAGCATTTTGAGTTAAACGAAGCGCTGCATTATCCTGTGCAGTGGTGAAAACTTTTACAGTTTTTCCAGTTGTAGAAAAACCTGAATGGGTTCTTTTTAAAGAAAGCCTTTCCTGTGCTTTAATATTTTGAGTAGTCAGCAATAATAAAGCAGTACCCAATAAGCTTACATAAACTCTTTTCATACGATTCATTTATAAAATTTATTACCAAATATATGTACCGGCAGCTCCTGCTGGCAATACCGATGTGATAGACCTTGTGGCCGTTTTAATAACCAGCGTTTGCGCTGCAGTACCATCATTTAAAACAATTACTACAGTTTTTCCGGTAGGTGTTTTAAATGCTACATTGCTCAGCGATCCTGAGGAACTGCTGCTTATACGAACAGCACCTGCAGGTACAAATTTAGAAGCTTGAGCAATAATATAATAGCCCACATTTCTAACAATAGTTCCGTCTAATGTAATGGCACCTTTACATTGCGTACATCCGCCCGGTGTGTGTGGATTAAATCCGCCGTCATTGGCAAGGTTCCATTCTAAAGCATTCTTGCTCCAGTTATTCATTGAACCAATCACCACGTTTTTAATATGCCATTTAAAATCTCCCTCAAAAGTTCCGGTAGATCCGGTCCACTGTTCAGTAAAATACACATTCTTATCCGGATGCTGACTATGCACCACACCTAATGCGCTGATATCGCCTGCATATAAATGAAAGGCTGATCCGTTTACATAAGCTTTTGCAGCAGCATCATTCAAAATGGTTAAAGGATAATTGGCATTATCGCAGTTATGATCCCAAACAATAATTTTAGTAGTTAATGCTGCAGCCTGAAATGCAGGGCCTAAATTATTTTTTACAAAATTGGCTTCCTCGGTTGCCGACATTACCATGCTTGGATTATTACCTCCATGCTGCGGTTCATTTTGAATAGTCACCGCATCAATGGTAATGCCCCTGGCTTTCATAGCCTGAATGTATTTTACAAAATAGTTGGCATAAACGCCATAATACTGGGTTTGCAAACCTCCGCCAATTGAGTTGCCGTTATCCTTCATCCATAAAGGCGCACTCCACGGACTGGCCAGTATTTTAATATTGGGATTGATGGCCAGTATTTGTTTCAGAATGGGAATTACATCGGTGGTATCTTTTGATAAACTGAAATTAGTAAGTCCAATATCAGTTTGTCCGGCAGGCATATCATCGTAACTGAATACCGACGCACTCAGATCTGATGCACCCAGACTTACCCTTAAATAGCTAACCCCAATACTATTTGCTCCCGAACCAAATAATTCATTGAGCAGGTTAGATTTTTCTGTGCCGTTTAATGTATTGATCAAAGATGCACTGCCACCTGTAAGTGTATAACCAAACCCATCCACAGTTTGAAATACCTGTGTACTGTCGAGCGTTATAGTTTGTGTACTTGATGAGGGTGTGCCTAATGCAAGTACATTGGTCTGTTGTTGCAGTAATATAGATTGGTCTGCTTTGGTAACCCAGAATGCCACATCAGGATTGGTGGCTACCGGAGGAGTAACAATAGGATCGGTATTACCACCCGGACTTTTTGAACAGTTAGACTGAATTGATACCGCAGCGAGTAACATCAAAACAATACTGCTGGTTTTAAGATAATTTTTCATGAGCTGTATTTTATAATTCCTGCTTACTTTAAAAAAATGAGTGGTTGATTATTTCTGGCCACTACCAGTACTTTTTCTCCATTACTGTACTTTATCCATTTCATATCCCTTACTTCGCCGTCAATTTTTGGCAATATGGATTCAATGCCCTTTTTATTATAGGAAAATAGGGTTGGATACAGGGCATCGTAGCGGCCTTCGTATGGTGTTACTCCATAAAAATTACCTCCGGCTATATAGGTATTGGGTTGACTTGCGATGGCAGCAAAGGACATCACGGGAGCCAGCTGCAATTCATCACTAAAATCAGTTCTTTTAAAATTTCCCTTGCCATCATTAATAAAATAAGAAGAACTCAGTGTTTCTGCTTTTACTTCATTATAATCTTTAAATAAATCATAAAACATATACTGTACCGATTTACCCGCCACTTCACCGTAAGTGAGATACGCTTTTTTCAATACAGGCAATGGTCTTTCCAATTCATCTTTTGCAAGGAATGTATATTCTTTTCCATCGATGGTATAACATAATACCTGTTCAACAGAACCATTATTATCAAAGTCTTTCACATACATTTTTACAGGTCCATTTTTGCCCGACCATAATTTATTATTATGGCCCCAGTTACCTGCAAGTATATCGATGAAGCCATCCCCGTTAATATCGGCAGGATAAATATTTTGCCACAGGCCGGTAGATTGTGCAATTTCTGATTCTGAGAAAGTTCCTTTATTGTTGATGCATATTTTTACCGGCATAAACTCACCTGTAATTATAAGGTCCTGCCAGCCATCTTTGTTGATATCGGCAAATGCAGCCGTTGTCACCATCCCTATATTATTAAAGAATGCATTTGCTGTATTGGCACTGGTAAAATTGGCTTTACCATCATTGAGCAGGAGTGCCGAACTTTGAGGCTTGCCGTACACTTTAGGGTTACATAATGTTCCGATAAAAACATCCATATCCCCGTCATGATCCACATCTGCCACTGCAATACAGGATTTTGTTTCCAGCATGGAGGGCATAAAGGATTCTTTTTTACTAAAATGGCCATCCCCTTTATTGATGTACAATTTATCTTCCGTCATGGCAGAATTTTGCGGCGACTGATTTCCTCCTGCCACTACCCAAAGATCAGGTTTGCCATCACCGTTAGCATCAAAAAATTGAGCGTCCACCCCTTCTGTTCCTTTGTCTTTTTCAAATAAAGCGTTATCCTGCTCAGCAAATCCTCCATTTTTTTGTTGTATCATCAATGCGCCCGGTTGTTCCAGTGCACCACAAACATAAAAATCATCTAACCCATCACCGTTTACATCTGCTACTGCAATTTTTGGTCCACGGATAGATTCCGCATGAGGTATCAGGTATTGAAAGTTAAAATCAACAAAATCGTTTTCTTTATGCTTCCATTGTATCGCCACTTGTGTACTGATATCGGTAAGTGCCGGTGCAACAGGTTTAAATACCGAATCATAATTAAATGTGCCGGATGCATTTTTTATTTCAAAAACGATGGGCTTATTAGCCATTACATTTTTTACAACCTGCATTTTTTGATCGGGCCATACCACCATAATACTATCTATCAGGGAATCGGCGCCCAAACCAAAATGCAAGCGGGTATCTGAAGAAGATTCAAAACCACGGGTAAGCATCAGTTGCTGGTATTGCATTTTCCCTTTTTGAAAAAGGTAGGCTTTTGTTCCTATGCCAAATGTATTCCCGCTATCACTTTTAAATGAAAGGGTAAGGGAGTTTTGTTTGGGCGCATTGTTTTTTAAGATCACTGCTTTTGCATTCAGCGGATTAATTACCAGGTCCAGATTACCATCATTATCCAGATCGGCATATGCAGCACCGTTATAATAGCCTTTCATTTTTCCGGTACCCCAGTCATTACTGATATCGGTGAATGCCATGGTACCGTTTCCTTTAAACAAAAACGGGTGAGAACTTCCATCAGGCATTTTATCAATGGCTATATCGTCGTACTTATCTGTCTGGTTCATTCCTTTATGGGCTTCCAAATCACTTACAAAACGTACATAATCCAGATCAACCGGACGCTTAACAATACCACTTGAAATAAACAGGTCCTTATTTCCATCATTATCAAAATCGGCAAATAAAGGGCACCAGCTCCAGTCTGTTGCAGCCACACCACTTTGTAAAGCTGTTTCACTAAAACTAACCCCGTTGCCATTATTTCTTTGTAAACTGTTTTTAGAATATTGGTATTGGTAACCGTTTAATTCCAGTTTTACTTTATAAATATCAGGGTTTTCATCGCTGCCATAAGTCTTTAAGGTTTTTTCATCCGGTGGCAGCATGTCTACTGTTACCAGATCCAGCTGCCCGTCGTTATTATAATCTGCCACATCATTTCCCATGCTAAAGCGGCTGTAATGCCTGAAATGCTTTGCGCCTTCCTCTGTAAAAGTTCCGTTATGCTGGTTTACATAGTAATAATCGTTTTCGTGAAAATCGTTACCTACATAAATATCATCCCACCCGTCGTTATTAATATCTGCTATTGCCAACCCCAAACCATACCCGAGATTACTCTGGTAAATTCCGGCAAGTTTGGAAACCTCTGTAAATTTTCCGGTAGTGTTCAAATCGTTTCTGTATAACCTATCCCCTGATGTTGAATCATATTTTTTACGGTTACCGGTGTCTACAATATTGGCATGAGGATGATGCGACTGATTTAAAATATAACAGTCTAAATCACCATCACGATCATAATCAAAAAAAGCAGTTTGCGTGGTAAAACAACTCGTATTCAGTCCCATTTTTTCTGATTGTTCAGAAAAAGTACCATTCTTATTATTGATGTATAATTCGTTGTGTCCGGTTAATTCGTATTTATTGCTTACAGTAGATACATAAATATCCAGAAAGCCATCTCCGTTTACATCTGCCATTGTAGATCCGGTACACCAGTCACTGATGCCTTTTACTCCTGCTTTTTCAGTAATATCCTCAAATTCAAAATTGCCTTTATTCAGATAGAGTTTATTATTGCCCTTACTGTTGGCAGTAAAATAAATATCGGGCAGTCCGTCATTATTGATATCACCTGTGGATACTCCCCCGCCATTATAATAATACAGGTAATACAATATGCTGAATGCTTTTTTCTTTTCCAGTGTATTAGAAAAATTGATATGAGTTTTAGCAGATTCCAATGAAGTGAACATGGTATTGGAATTATTGCAGGCAGTTAATATTACGGATGACAGTATCAGTAATAACCATTTATGTTTAAGTGTATTCATTTCAATTTTTATGCAGAGCAATATAAAATACTGCTCATAATTTTTTAAGATAAGCCAGTACCTTTTTTGTTTCTTCGGGATATGCTTTTACCCAATGGGTATGCATAAATGCCGGAGTGGGTAAATTTGTGCCCTGTAACATTACTGCAATGGCCATTGATGGTTGTTGAGGCATATGACAATCCACACATTTAGTGGTAATGGCACTCCCCAGCTGACTGGTCATTTTACAAACCACCCCATTACCATGCTGGGTATTATGGCAATTCATACAGCGTTGTGAAAATACCGCACCCTTGCCTTGTTCATTTTCGTGCGAATTGTGGCAGGTATTGCAGGTAAGTGTATTACTATTTATAAAACATTTACTCGCTGCCATCAATCCAAACTGATTCCCATGCACATCAATATTATCAACATTCTTTTTTGTTGTATCAATTAAAAAGTAATCAGCAAGTTTATCTCCGGCTGTAAAACCAAATGAGGGTTGGGATTTTTTTAATCTGCCGCCATGGCAAAGTGCACACATATCCAAACTTTGCTGTCTTGTTAAAGCCACAGGATTAATAATGAATTTTCCTTTTTTCTCTTGGGGATGTTGAGTTTGAAATTCCACATGCTGTAAAGCGGGACCGTGACATTTTTCACAATCCACCCCCAATATCATCCTGTTAGGATTGAATTCTTCCGGTTCTTTATTTAGTGGTGAGATTTTTTCAGCAAATGTAGCATGACATTCCAGGCATCTTGAAGTGATGGGTCGGTTAAATGCTACTTTATCGGGATAGCCCGGACTATTACTCCAGGCCTGAGCACTGGTAAAATAAGTAATGGGTAATTGAATCAGTTTATTGTCTGCCCAGGAGGCATAACTCTGGCCCTTTGTTCCGGAACCAATCACCATATCAAAACGCTCACTCTTTCGTTCTGCACCGCCAATATAAGCTGCCTGAAAAAAGCCTGCAGCCCTTTTTTCCATTTGCATTACATCTCCGTTACCGTAGGTAAAAGTATTTTTGCCGGTATCGAAACTGCCGACTATATTTTTTTCTGAAGCAATTCCGGAGGTAAGAAAATGTGCCGTATGAATATGTGTATCGTAAATAGTTTTATGGCAGCTGATACATTTTTCGGAGCCGGCATAGTTGGCATAATTACTGCCTGAAGCAGCAGCTGCTGCTTTGTTTACACTATTGGTACATTTAATAAATAAAAAAATGCACAATACAATCATTAAAATAGTTATTCCGGAATAACGATATCTTATAATACTGTGCATACGGTGTAGATTACCTATGATTAAAACACGATCTACCAGGTTCCATAAATTTAAAAAAGGGCTGAACAATTAAGTCAGCCCCTTTTATTTTTGCTGCCTGCTATATGAGAAAAACTTACAACTTGCTATTGTATAATGCCTGAACTTCTGAAGCAGTCAACACTTTACCATATAAACGGAACTGATCCAGTTTACCGGTAAAGCCACTGATCCAACCATCAGTTGGTCCGCTTAAACCTGCATGTTTGTTCCATCCGCCAACTACTAAATTGTTTGAGTTACCCAAATTTAGTTTCCCGATACCAGCAAAATTTCCTGCAGCGCCGGGTGGTAATGGCACTTCAGCACCATCATAATATACTTTTACAGTAGATGAAGTTTCATCATAAGTAAATGCTAAGTGATGCCAGTTACCATCAAATAATGGTTTATTGAAATTATCAATATACTCTACCCAGTGATCCTGTAATGCAAACTTAAGCTGGCATTTAGTAGGTGTGGCATGTTCAATTAATAAAAAAGCAGCACTTTCATGCCAGTAGTCCTTGTTAGTAAGAGAAAACAATAATTCAGTATTTGAGTTAACAGTGTTGTTGAACCACATTGCAATGGTACAACTGGTTACTCCTTTAAAATCATTGGCTGATGGATATTTAATCGCTTTGGTACCGGTACCCTGTATACCTTTTCCGGTAACCCCTGCAATAGCTACCAATGGATTATCAGAGGGGAAATTTGCCCTGATACTATCAACCGCATTCATCAATGGATTTGTGCTAGTACCATTAAAAGCTGCATAGAATTTTAATGGACCGCCTGGAGGATTTGCATCTTTTGTATAATCTCCCAAAGCAGGCCGCTTAGTTTTTTTACAACTGGTGCCTGCTATTACCACTACCAGTACAAACATAGTAGCTTTAAGCATTGTGTTTAATAATTTCATATATTTTTTTTTGTATGATTTTAAAAATATTGCCTGCAGCGCAATTAACACTACAGGCAATGCTCTTTATAATTACCATTCAGGATTTTGAACTAACACACCAGCAGATGCATTGATAGCTTGCTGTGGAATTGGATAAAAGCGGCAACGATTGGTATATCCCAATGGGCCTAATTCGGTATTGGCATCGCCCCAACGTACTAAGTCGTAGAAACGAGAGCCTTCCATTGCAAATTCCCATCTTCTTTCATTTTTAATTGCAGTACGCATTTGCACTTTATCAACAAAAGCAATAGTAGGTACAACAGTTCTACCAGCACCTAAATTACCACTCGCTCTATTCCTAATCAATTCTAGATTAGTAGCTGCAGTAGCACCATCACCTAATTCGTTACTTGCTTCAGCCAACATTAATATAACATCTGCATAACGTATTATTCTATGATTAATCCAGTCTGCACCACCACTACCAAATATTTGGCCGGTGAACTGACGCATTTGCGGATCAGAGTATACTTTTTTATTCCAGTAAGCCTGATCTAAACCAGAACCTGGTGCATAAGCCGGTAAGGTTGCGCCATAACCACCCTGTGAAGGACCACCATCAGACTGACCTGAATAAAGGATGGTTTGTCTTTTACGAGGATCAGTATTATCCCATGCGGTTTCCAGTTTTTGAGTAGGTGTATTCCAACCCCAACCTAAATTCCATACATTGGTTACACCACCCTGACGAACATTCTGACTGGTTCCAAACTGTACACCATTCCATGGTGTTTGGTTAGGACCAACATAACATTGCGTTTCAAAAATGGATTCTTTACCATTTTTTCCTGCACCATTTAAACCATCTTTCCAAACATCGGGAAAATTAGCCATTAAAGCATATTCGCCACTAGCCTTAACTTGATTACACAAGCTTACTACTTGTGCCCAGTTTTGCCTGTACAAATAGGATTGAGCCCATAAAGTTTGCGCTGCTCCTCTTGTAAGACGGCCAGGATAAATATTTTGTCCGCCAACTACCCAGTTTACAGGTAGATATTGCACAGCTTTAGTTAAATCTGCATCAATTTGAGCATAGATAGTTGCTGCAGGAGATTTAGGTTTAATACCTTCTGAAGATTTAGTGTAATAGTAATTAATCAGCGGTACATCTCCATAAGTTTTAACCAATTCAAAGAATGAATAGGCACGGAAGAATAAAGCTTCGCCTACATTCTTTAAAGATGCAGCATCCGTTAGTTTTAATGAATCAGCAAAATAAACAAGTTTATTAGCCTGATTAATCATGGTATAATGATCACCCCAGTAACTGTTAGGCGCCCAATCGTCTTTACTGTATTGATAAGTATCAAATTCAGTAACAACTTCTGCACCATCTGTGGTACTGCTTCCTTTCTGCGCATCGTCATCGCGAATGCTGTGAAAGTCTAACCAGGGTAAAGTTGAAAAGCCTGCATATGACCTTAAAGTATTGTACATACCAAAACTCTGTGCTTCTAATGTACCCTGCTTCAAATCGTCAAGGGTTGCCGTTAGTGGCTGTCTGTCGAGGAATTTTTTACAACCCATTACCGATAATAAAACCGGTAAGGCCATAATTAAAACCAGGTAAATAATTCGATTTTTTTTCATATTCGTGAATTTAAAAATTTAATTAAAAAGTTACATTTAAACCAACTGTAGTAACAACAGGTATTGCGCCACCACCTTCATCATATCCAAATCTGGTAGCATTACCACCATACTCTGCAGTATAGCCTAAGTTATTTTTCCAAGTTTTCATATTCTGAACATTCAGGAATGCCCTTAAATTTTTCACTTTAATTTTAGAAACTAAAGCTTGATCAAAGTTGTATCCTAATTGTACATTTCTTAACCTGAAATAACTACCGTCTTCAATATTGTAAGTTGAACCATTGTAATTAAATCTGTGTCCCTGACTGATGATCGGATCCCAGTTAGAAGTACCGGCACCATGCCACCTGTCCATTTTAAAGGCAGGATAGTTAACACGTTGGAATGGTGATTCCAAAGAGCCCCATGCACGGAATACTTGGTTGCCATACACACCACCTAAATCAATTCCAAGATTGAAATTTTTATAGGTCATGTTAATATTACCACCATAAGTAAATTTAGGTGTAGGATTACCAATGATGGTTCTGTCTTCAGCCGTAATTTTACCGTCACCATTTAAATCTTTAAATTTAAAATCACCAGGACCATAAGCCCCAACTGCAGAAGCCACTGGAGAAGCCAATACATCAGCATAGCTTTGGTATAAACCTTCTACTACATAACCATAAAAAGCGCCAATTGGAGATCCAATTATTGAACGACTTTCCGCACTTCCATTGTTGTATGAAGCATTGCTGATATATGGATTAGGGAAATCATTGGAAACACTTAACATTTTATTTTTTAAGAAAGTGATGTTACCTGACACGTTGATCGTAAAATCTTTATTGATTTTTTGTAACCAAGTAGCAGAGAATTCTTCACCCCAGTTTTTAATGCTACCACCATTTTCAAGGATATCTTTTAATGGAGGTCTTACAACATAAACAGCAAGGTCTTTGGTTGTTTTATTAAAATAATTGGCTTCAAAATGTAACCTGTTATTGAAAGCATTCAACTCAATTCCAATTTCACTTGCATGAACAGTTTCCCATTTAAAATCTTTATTGGTTTCCCAACGATTTTGTGCAGCTGAATATGCAGTTGATCCAAACACCGCCTGTGAGCCAGCGTCAAGTACAGGATAGAACGGATAATTAATTCCGTTACCACCATTATCCACTACAGACTGGTTACCCAATACCCCAACAGATGCTTTTACTTTCAAGTAATTGATCTGTTTAATTTTGTCCATGAATTTTTCTTTACTCACTTCCCATGCACCACCTAAAGCCCAGAATTTCTGGTGTCTGTTTAAAATGATTTGAGAAGAAGCATCATCTCTTAATGAAGCATTAAAGAAATATTTGCCTTTATAATTGTACAATAACCTTGCTAAAGCAGACGTAGTTGAGTATTCTGCCTGGCTAGAAGATGCTGTAGTTAAAGTAGGGTCATTAAAGTTGGTAGTCATGTACCAGAACCTTTTATCATCAGGTATTGGTAATGCATTACCAGAAGAGAAAGGTCTTGCAACACCCGATCTGTGGAACTGACCAAAATAATAAGAAGTAAAGCCAGCCATTGCTGTTATGCTATGATCACCAAAAGCTTTTTTAAAAGTTAAGATGTGATCTTGCTGAAATTTACGGTAAGTATCATCATTTTCTGATACCTGTGTTTTTTCGCCATATAAATAAGGCTTGCTTGTCATTGGATCGTAGGCATAATAAAGCGGAGAATATGACCTGTTATTAACATTACTGATATCTGCATAAATCGTAGAACGAATGTTGAAGTATTTAAGGAAATTTACTTCCGCAAAAACACTACCTACATTTCTTAATTCAATATTACTACGCTTATTCCATGTATTTTCAATTTCTAACACAGGATTAATTACACCTGAATTCTGAAGAAAAGTAGCTAATCCAGAATACAAATTTTGTGTAATACTATCGCCTCCGTAAGGATTTGCAACTTTAAAAGCCTTTGTACCAGCAGAAACATTTGGCATTACTTTTCTTGCATTATCCAAAGCCCAACCAGCTCCAAAAGGACTATTTTGCCTAGAGCTGTTTAAATTGATACCAATTTTAACTGCTTTGTTCAGTTTAAATTCATCGCTGAAACTCAGTTGCCATTTTTGCAATTTCTCATGAATGATCATACCTTCATCAGCAGTATATCCAACACCCATTGTAAACCTGTTTTTATCTGTACTTCCAGATACACTCAGGTTATTGGTATTGAATTTTCCCACTCTTGTTACAGCACCAACCCAATCTGTATTTGAAGTTAAAGCAGAATAACTTGGAGTAGCAACACCGTTATTGGTATTCTCTTCAGTAAATAATGTATTGAATTGGTCAGCACTTGCCATTGCAATTTTGTCAACCAATTTTTTAGTACCATAGGCAGTATTAAAATTAACAACTACCTGGCCTGATTTTGCTTTTTTAGTGGTAATAGCAATAACACCGGTAGCACCTTTAACACCAAAAATCGCCAATGAAGAAGGATCTTTCAATACTTCAATTGATTCGATATCATTTGGATTGATGTAATCTATATTATCATTAAAGATACCATCAACTACATATAAAGGATGTACTTGACCGATACTAACAGTACCACGTATCCTGATATCCGGAGCAGCGCCCGGTGTACCATTATTAACAACAGAAAGACCGGCAACTCTACCTTGTAATGAAGCTACAGGGTTAGTATTTGGTTTATCCTGAATATCTTTTCCAGAAATTTTAACAATAGAACCGGTAAGGTCTCTTTTACTTGCAGTACCATAACCAATTACTACTACTTCGTCTACTACTTTAGCAGCCTGAGTAAGTTTAACATCAACAACCGAACGGCCATTAACTTTAACTTCCATTTTTTCAAAACCAATACTACTAAACACTAATGTAGCATTGTTGTCTACTGTAAGTGTGTAGGTACCACTATTATCAGAGCTTGTACCATTATTGGTACCTTTTTCTTGTACAGAAACACCTGCTAAAGGTTCTCCATTTTCCCCAGTTATTTTACCAGTTACTCTAACGGCTCTATTTTCTTCCGCTATAGTAGATAAAACAACTACAAGGTTATTGTTTAATACTTTGTAGGTAAGATTGGTACCGGCAAATAACATTTTCAGAGCTTCTGAAACTGACATGTTGTTTGCGCTGAAATTTACCTTTTTCTTAATGTCTTTTAAGTCTGAATTGAACAAAAAGCGAAAATCACCATCTTTTTCGATGGTTTTCAGCACTTTTTTGATCTCAGAATTATTCATCGAGACGTTTACATTCTGTCCGGATGAAGGACTGGCTTTTACCTGAAAAGCAGTAAATAACACAATGAAAATGGCAAGCTTCATAACAATGAAAGTTTTTAGAAGCGCCTGCGGCCGAAGTACGCTACCGCGAAGTGCACTTTTTTGCATAATTTTGGTTTTGACGTTAAAAAATACGGAAACTCAGATATCCAAATCGTAAGTTTCTGTTTTAGTCTTTTAGGGGAATGTTAGCAGCATTTCCCTATTTTTTATCTTTACCGGCTAAGCCGACTTTATTTCTTATTTATATATATATCATGGCCATTCATCTGATAATTAAAAGGTACCAGATATTGCAACTCTTTAAGTGCCTCTTCAATAGTTTCATTTTCAAATGATCCGTTAATAGCGTATGATTTTAATTTGTCGTTGGTAATTACAATTTTTACATTGAACCAACGCTCCATTTTAACTGCCAGACTTTCAAATTTTTCATCTTCAAACACCAACCGGTTATATACCCATGATGTTTCCAATATAGCTGTATCTGCAATATTTTTTGCCAGGGGGGCAATTGTAATTGCAGGGGTTATCATACTCATCAGCGTAGTAGCGTTTGAAATACGCTGTACCTTGGTAGTATTAACCTCGTCTGATAATTTATTAGCCAGCTTGTTAAAGATTAATTTTTCGTGTGGCTTCAGTATTACTTTAGGTGCATCGGGCTGATTGGTTTTAGCCACTTCTATCATACCATGAATCAGTGTGGCTTCAATAGTAGGCTCCGCATCATAAGCTTTAACATTAAAAGCTGTACCCAAAACTTTGATATCAATGCCCGAAGTATGTACTATAAAAGGATGAAAGGGATCTTTAACCACATCAAAATATGCCTCCCCTTCCAAAAAGACTTCTCTTACAGATCCTTTGAATGTTTCAGGGTAAGAGAGCTTACTATCAGAATTTACCCAAACATGCGAGCCGTCGGGTAATTGTATTTTTGTTTTAGCTCCCGGATTTACATTGATTTCATTAATGCGCTTGTAGGTTGCAGCAGTAACAGTATTGGTTTTTCCGAAAAAATAGAACGTTACAGACAATAACAGTAAAGGAATTAGTACCGCGGCATATACCTGCCACTTTCTGTAAAAAGGCCTGATAACAGGATATAACTGAAAGTCTTCATCTGCGTGTGCAATGGAATCTTGTGCAATGGCATCAAAATCATTCACCTGATCTTTTAATCTTCCTAAATGTAACAGATAAGCTTCTTCAGTGGCTGAACGTGGTAATGAAGATACCGGATGTGAGGTCAGCAGTTCCTGAAGATTCCCAAAAGCATCTTTCCATTCTGGCTTTTTCTCTACCAAAACATAAAGCTCCGCTGCTTCTTCAAGAGAAGCCTCATCACTTAAAACTTTGGCAATTAAAATGGAAAACCTTTCCTGACTCATATATAAAGCATCGTTACAGGGATAAGGACAGCGAAAACCTTAAAAACCCCTAAAAGAATGTGAAATTTATTTTTTTCCCAATAAAATGGAGTGAATTTCGGGGAAATGCGACTTGAAATTATAATTATTACTTATTCGTTTTACAGCAATTGCCATTTGTGCTTCTACCGTTTTTACAGAGATATTCAACAATGCCGCAACATCGGCATATTTAAGCCCATCCTCTTTTATTAATCTGAATATTAGTTTGCACTTGGGTGGTAATTCATTCACTGCTTCCAGTATTTTACTTACAGCTTCCTGAGAAAGCATCAGTTCTGAGGGATTGAAAAACGGACTTTTAAAATGAACCAGGTATTCTTCATTAAAAGCGGCGTAATGCTTTTTTCTAGCACTTAATTTATTGATCGATAAATTTTTGATAGAAACAAAAAAGAACAATTTGGGATTTTCTATTTCAGTAAGCGTTTCTTTTTTTTGCCACACTGTGATAAAAAAATCTGAAACCACTTCCTCCGAATCTTCCTTTGATTTTAATATGGAGAAAGCAAAACGGTGCATGTTCTCATAAAGAGAAACAAAAAGCTCCTTGTAGGCTTTTTGGTCTTTATGCATAGCAATCTCCCTGAGGAGATGCTTGATTTTCTCATTTAACATAGCAGTCGTTGTACAACAAATATAGTTTTTTACCGAAACAATAAACAAAATCTTACAAAATTATTAATGCAGGCATGTGAATAAAATTGTTATCTATATATTTTATTGTACTTTATAACATCAGTTAAAAAACTCACCCCACTTCACTTGTTGTAAACAATAATTCAATACTCAAGCCAGATATTCGTTTTAAAGTTTAACAGCTTTTGTATTTTTATGTAAATAAACCACCAATGGAAGTTCAGATTGAAGCATCGTGGAAGGCATTATTGAAAAATGAGTTTGCCAAACCCTATTTTAAACAGGTGGTTACTTTTTTAAAAACAGAAAAAGCTGCAGGAAAAATTATTTATCCTCCGGGCACACTTATTTTTAATGCATTTAATCAAACTCCTGCCGATAAATTAAAAGTGGTGATACTGGGGCAGGATCCCTACCATGGTGCTGGACAGGCTCATGGCCTTAGTTTCTCTGTGCCCAATGGCATTAAACCGCCGCCATCACTGGTTAACATTTTTAAAGAAATACAATCCGATATTGGCATCCCTATGCCCAAAGACTATGGTAATTTAACCCGATGGGCCGGGCAGGGCATTTTATTATTAAATGCCGCATTAACGGTTAGGGCAAACGAACCGTTCAGTCATGCTAAATTTGGCTGGGCTGATTTTACCAATGCTGTTATTCAAAACATTTCGGATCAAAAGAGTGGCATCATTTTCCTGCTTTGGGGAAAATTTGCACAAGAAAAACAAGTACTGATTGATGAGACCAAACATCATGTATTAAAAGCGGCACATCCTTCCCCTTTTTCGGCAGACAAAGGATTTTTTGGCTGCAAACATTTTTCAAAAACTAATGAACTGCTGGTAAAAAAAGGCCTTGCTCCTATTGACTGGAAATTATTAACTCCTTAATTTCGCTGAACGCGCAATCAATTATACTATGCTAAAAAATATTTTCGCCAGAGTTTGGGCGTTGTGGGGAATGGTTAGTTTTGTGATTACCTTCCTGATTATTTTTATTCCTTCTATGCTGGCCTATCTTTTTAAAGATGAAAAAAAGGGTCAGTATTACTTTATAAAAGTATCTAAAGTATGGATGGATTTTTGGCTGCTGCTGATTGGATGCCCCGTTACAATAACTGGAAAAGAAAATTTTAAACCCGGCCATAATTATGTGGTGGTCTTTAACCATAATGCGATGCTTGATGTGCCACTTTCTGCGCCTCATGTGCCCGGCCCTAACAAAACTATTGCCAAATCATCTTTTGCAAAAGTGCCCATTTTTGGCTGGTTTTATACCAGAGGATCAGTGTTGGTAAACCGCAAAGATGACAGAAGCCGTATTAAAAGTTTTGAAGCCATGAAATCTGTTTTAGCTTCAGGTATGCACATGTGTATTTATCCGGAAGGAACACGTAACAGGACCGCAGAGCCGCTGAAGCAATTTTATGATGGTGCTTTTAAACTGGCTACCGAAACTCAAAAAGAAATTATGCCCTGTGTTATAATAGGAACCAGAAAAGCCATGCCCATTCATAAGCCGTTTTACTTATTGCCCGTAAAACTAAAAATGCATTTTTTACCTGCAGTACCTGCACACAATATCAGTTCAAAAGAACTGAAGGAAAAAATATTTACCATTATGAAAGACTATTATGTAAGTAATAGCTGATGCAGTTTACAGATCATAGAAACTGCGGGTTCGGTTGATTTTAAGATCCCGAAGGATAGCCGATTTAGGACTGATGTTGATACTGAAAAAACGGTACTTGCCTACCGGTGAAATATTAATGGCTATTTGCCAGCAATGCATTTCTCTGCTCAGGTACATACTTACACCGCCCAGCTCTTTTGTGGTAATATTATAATACCCGCTGCCACCCATTTGCCATTTGCTGGTAAGATTAAGTGTTCCGTTGAAAGAAACGTTTTGAGAAATCGCTTTTACTCCCGGATACAAAGCTTTATTAGGAATACGGTTATAGTTTAAAGAATAAGAAAAACTTAAACTCCAGGGAATATTAAAATTGGCAAACTCTCCCGGATTTTTGCTGATATAAGTGGCGTCCTGCTGGTATTCATCTGCCAATGCGTTGCCGCTTAAATCATTCCGTTGCTGATTATTGATTTTTTCTGAAGGCAGCTTTTCTTTTTTATCGCCCCCTTTAAAGCTGGTTTGCACTGCTATTGATCCGTTGGTTAATGTACCCAAAGAAAAAGGCCTTTTACCCCAAATATATTTATCAATGAAAATGCCATTATCATTGGTTTGATAAGGCATAATATTTCCACCTGCCGTAATATTTATTTTTTCAAACAGATTGGTGCGCAATTGCACACTAAACGGACTTAGTTTAAAAGAATCGGCCAGTAAATTATAGCTGGTATTTAAGCTCAACCCGTCTATTAAAGTTATTTTTTTAACAGCAGCCGCACTGGTATCATTTTTATCTTTCACCTTCATCTGAATAATATTATCCAGGCCAAAATTCACTGCACCATATTTTCCTTCACCAAAAGCACTGTTGATATTACCCACATAAATGGATGGCCGTGTAAAATATTTTGCCGTACTATCCATCTGTAAAGTATAATGGTCTTTACGATTCATATCCGGATGATAACTGAATCCAAAACTGGGGCGTATTTCATGACGGATAGCCTGTACTTTACTTCCTTTTTTAAAACCAATCATACCAAATATTCTGGTAGTACCCGACACCCCGTACGACATTTCTCTTGCAGCATAAAAACCTTTACTGATTGTAGTATCAATTTTTTTAGAAGCTGGATTCCATTGTTGCATTACTTTATTCTGATACCAGTATTCCTGATATGAAATAGAGGGTCCAATTTGAACGGGGCCCATAGGAGGTAATGATAAAGAAATAGGTACACTATGGCTGGCACCCCATTGAAACTGATCAATCAGTTGCTTGCCAATATTACTTGCCGTATCATAAAAATAAGAGAGGCTTTTTACATTAGAATTCAATGCCACTCCAATATTTTCGTACCACTTGTATTCGCCAATCACTTCTTTACGGCGGAATGGATATTGTGTATTTACATTAAAAGCAATATCGGGTAAATTCAAATCAATTTTTTTGTTGAGCGTATTCTGACTATGGTTTGCAGTAACTGTAAGGCTATATGGTTTGTCCTTCCATATTTTTGAATACGTTATAGAAGAGTTCATGCTGTTCTGCAAATTTCGTTGCGGACTGTTGGGTACAGTTTCATTAAACTTACTGCTTCCGGCATTTACATTGGCCTGAAAAGTTACTCCGGGCCGGGCCTTCATATCAGCACTATGCGACCAGGTAACATTAAATGTTCTTGAACCAGCTTTATCAATATCCCTGAAATGCTGCAGGTTTAAATTAAAATTACCCTGATAATGGTAGCGTTTATAATACCGCGGATTAAGACTGGCCGACCACCCACCATAAGAATATATTGTTCCCCTGATAACACCATCCCAATGGTCTTTTTTAGTTTTAATATAGTAGCCCATATTCTCTAATGCCAAACCATATTGTTCATTAGCAGTAAATGAAGGGGCAATAATACCCGAATGTCTTCCTTTTGACATGGGGAAAATTCCAAAGGGTAAACTTATAGGCAGTGGCACACCTTCAAACTCGGGATGTACCGGCCCAGTGAAAGCCATTTTTTTATTAATGAATTTTATCCTGCGACTCACAAAAGAAAAATGCGGAGTATCTAAATTACAGGTGGTGAACCTGCCGTTCAACGCATAAAAAACATCGGGTCCTTCTTTTTTTATCTTTTCTCCGTACACAAACATTTCATCCTGTTTGGTATAGGTTCCCTTGGTAACACCCTTTCCGTTTTTCATATTAAACCTGATGGAATCACTCACCGATTTAAAATCAGCCTGGGTAAAAGTGGGAAAAGAAATCACATTTCCATTACTGTCTTTTACCATATAGGCACTTACCAGATTGGTTTGCTGATCAAATTCAATATGCGGAGCCACCAATTCATTATCGATATATTTTACCTTGGTTTGTTTACCGTATAATAATATTTTTTTGCCGGGCACATCAAGCACCATTGAATCATCTGCATGATAGGTAACAGGTGCATCAAGCGAATCTTTTGATGTTTTAAATTGGAAAGTATCTGTAACTGAAATGATGCTATCAGTAACTTTTTTATTCAGAGAATCCAGCGCTTTTTTAACTTTAGTTGTATCCGTTATTATTGTCGCCGGCCTGCTAACCACTGCAGGCAATGCAGCAGGTTGTTTCTTTTTTACTGAAGTATCGGAAGTTAAATAACTGTGAAAGTAAGGTACCTTAAATGCAGTATTGCTACCATACAGCGTTACAGTTGCCACCAGCAGTGCCAAAGCCCATGTCAATATGTATTTTGCCTTACCTTTGTGCAGTTGGTTCATAATTCGATTGGCAAAAATAGCCATAATAACAGAATGAAATTGTGAATATTATTATAATTACTAACGCCAGCTAAACCTTTAAGATATGTTGAAAAACAAAGTGCCGGTTTTTTTATTCTTTGCTGCTTTCAATTTGTTAATATTACCCTTTTGTTTTGCGCAAAAAAAACTGACCACTATTATTGTTGATGCCGGACACGGAGGTACTAGAGATGCGGGCGCTACAGGGCAATACGAAAACTCACTACGGTCAAAAGAAAAAGATATCACATTAGCTATTTCACTAAAGTTGGTAGCCGAATTAAAAAAACAATTACCAGATGTAAATGTTAAACCCACCCGTACAACAGATATTTATCAGGATCCCCACGAAAAAGCAAAACTGGCCAATGAAATGGGCGGACAATTGTTTTTATGTATTCATGCCGACAGTGGCCCTTTAAAGCAGGGAAAAAGACAGATTGGTACCAGAGAAGAAACCAGATACAAATACACTTACACCGGAAAAGGAAGAAGGAAAAAAAAGATTCCTCACCCCTACAGAGTTACTGTTCCGGTATATGAATATTTTAAAATGCCCCTTACCAGAAGTGGTACCAGTGTATGGATATTTGCCCCGCATAAAACCAGTGATAAATTAAAAGCCATTATGGATGGTGGCGAAGATTTTGAAATTGAAACAGACAATGCCGATTCTACTGATAATGCTTTTGATTTTAATTCTCCCGAAGGCCGCTTGCTGGCCAGTATTTATGCACAACGCTTTCAGGTAAGAAGCGACAGACTGGCAACTTACGTAAATGATGAAATAGAAAAAACCGGAAGGTTAGCATTAGGTGTTAACCAACGCCAAAAAGGCATTTGGGTATTACAGGCCACTAATATGCCCGCAATTTTAGTGGAAACCGGATTCATAAATAACCCCGAAGATGAACGCTATCTCAATAGCGAAAAAGGACAACAGGAAATTGCAGAAGCCATTACTGCTGCAGTAATCAGGTACAAACAACAAATTGAAATTTCAGTAAAGCAACCTGCAGCCGAAGTACAGGACTTTAAGCCCAAAGAAGAAAAAACTGCACCCGCTGCCTATGAAGTTAGACCTACCAAAGAAATTAAAACAGTATTTGTAAAAAGCAATAAAGTAAAAATTGACATCTATGATGATGGGGAAATAGACAATGATATTGTTTCTGTTTACTTTAATAAAAATTTGGTGGTGGGCAACAAGTCTTTAACCGACAAAGCCTATAGTTTTACCGTAGATCTGGTGGAGGGTAAAACCAATGAACTGGTGTTGTATGCCGACAATTTGGGCAGCATCCCTCCTAATACCGCTTTAATGATCATCACTGATGGAACTAACCGATATGAAGTACGGCTTTCGGCCGATCTTAAAAATAATGCCGCTATCCGTTTTGAATTAAAGCCAGGCAAACCATAAGAATCTAATGACCTATATGGTTTATTAATTATCTTTGAATCCAGAACTAAGACCATGAAAATTTCGAACGAGACCAAAATAGGTGCTTTAACAGCCATTGCAATAACCTTATTGATACTGGGCTTTAATTTCTTAAAAGGGAAAACCTTTTTTGGAAAAAGCCATAACCTGTTTGCAAAGTATACCAATGTACAGGGCCTGGCCAACAGTAATCCTGTAATGATCAACGGGCTGCAGGTAGGCACGGTATACAGTATTACCACCGACAAAAACATGAAGGAGATATTAGTGAATATGACACTTACCAAAGATGTAAATATTCCTAAAAACTCTATTGCTTATATCAAGTCAAACCCTTTGGGTACTACCAGCGTTGAAATCAGACTGGGCGATGCCAATGAATACCTTCCCAAAAACGATACCATACAAACCGCTGCCAGTGCAGGTATAATGGAAGCTGCGGTACAGGAAATAAGACCGGTATTAAGTCAGGTAAAAAATGCTGTGCATTCATTGGATTCGGTTTTAATGACAGTTAACAGTGTGGTGGATCCTAACGCAAAAAATAATATCAGGGGTATTTTAGAAAACCTGAATAAAACTACGGTAGGCCTTGTAGCATCATCAGCTTCATTACAAACATTGCTGAATACACAAACCGGCGATCTGGCAAAATCACTAAATAATGTAAGTGCCTTTACAGGTAATCTTGCCAATAATAATGATAAGCTGAATGCAGTAATGACCAATCTGGATAAAACCACTACCAATCTTTCTAACCTGGATCTGGAAAAAACACTCACTGCATTGAATGGCACCATTGGAGAATTAAAAGCAACCATTGGTAAACTGAATACTAAAGATGGTACAGCCGGAATGCTGCTGAATGATACCAAACTGTATAATAACCTTAGTGCCACTTCCAATAAGCTGAACATACTACTTGATGATTTAAAAACTAACCCCAAGCGCTATATTTCATTTTCAGTATTTGGCAAAAAATATAAAGGAGATGCTCTTTCAGTTCCATTACCTGATACCCTTAATGCGCCTTATATTAAACAATAATAATTTTACCATTCTGTTATAAAATTAATTCAGCAACTTGCAGGCTGTAACAAATAATCAGGCTTTGTATAAAAAAATTATACCCGCTGCTATATTCCTGCTGGTACTTTTTGGTGGAACTGCTTCTGTGCAACAGCAATCCAATGCCGGCACTGCCCCTTCTGATACCACCAGAGAAATACATATCATTAAAGCAAAAAGTTTAAGAGAAAAAAATATTGACTCACTAAGCACTATTGAAACTGCTGCCGGCGATGTGGTAATTCAGGAAGGATTAACCATCACCAATTGCGACAGCGTGGTGATACAACGCCCTGCCAATATAGTGGAAGCTTTTGGCAACGTACACATTAACGACCACGACAGCATTCATACCTACTCGCAATACATGAAATATATTGGGGCAGACAGAATTGCTTATCTAAAAAAATCGGTAAAACTTACTGATAAAAAAGGCGTTTTAATGACAGATGATCTGGAGTATAATTTACGCACCGGCATTGCTACATACAAAGGCGGTGGCAAAGTTGTAAACGGAAAAACAGTTTTAACCAGTACAGAAGGCATTTATGCTTCCGATACAAAAGATGTATATTTTAAAAAGAATGTTCATCTGGTAGATCCCAAATACGATATCCGTACCGATAGCCTGTTGTATAATATCAATACCGATATTGCCACATTTATTGCGCCCACACATATTGTTAGTAAAGATGGTACCATCGATACCAAATCAGGTAATTACAATTTAAAAACCGGAGAAGCTATTTTTTTTGAAAGAACCTATATCAGCGACAGCAGCCGCTCGATTGTGGGAGATAAAATTGTATCTGATGAAAAATCAGGTATAGTACTCATTGAAGGCCGTGCAAAAATGGTGGACAGCACCAATCAGGTTACAGTAATTGCCGGACACCTTGAATTGAGTAAAAAAGAAAATTCTTTTTTAGCCTATAATAAACCGGTGATGATAATACATAAGGATAACGACAGTACCTATATTGCTGCCGATACCTTATTCAGCGGATTGAGAAAATATGACAGTCTTGAAAAAAAGCAACTCGCCAAAGCCGACACCATTAAAAATCGTGTGGTGGTAAACGTTAATAAGGCAGATACTGCTGTAAGATATTTTCTGGGCTTTCATCATGTACGAATATTCAATGATTCGCTTCAGTCGGTTAGCGACAGCCTCTACTACTCTACGCAGGATTCCACTTTTAAATTATTTGGCAAACCCATTGTATGGAATGCCCAAACCCAGATTACAGGTGATACCATTTACATGTACACGCAAAATCAAAAGCCTAAGCGATTGTATGTTTTTTTTAATGGCATGATCGCTAATGAAACTGCACCGGGCTTATACAATCAGATTGGTGGCCGTACCCTTAACGGATATTTTATAGAAGGGACTATAGACTATGTAACTGTAAAAGGAACACCTGCAGAAAGTATCTTTTATCCACAGGATGATGACAGCGCCTATACAGGAATGAACTACAGTACGGGCGATGTAATCAATGTATATTTTGTAAATAAAGAACTGAATAAAGTAAAGTTTGTAAATAATGTAGATGGTGTTATGTATCCGCTGAAACAAATACCGGCAGATAAAAAATATTTGAAAGGATTTAAATGGCAGGATGCAAGAAGGCCTAAAAACAAACTCGAATTATTTGAATAAATCAGCAGCATATTTTTTTACATATCCTTAACAGTGATTTATCGCTTTCGTTCGTTCTGAACAGCAGGTAAACTTATATTGGCATTATTTTAGATTACATTCCCTAAACAATCAACCATGAAAAAATTACTCCTGTTATTCATTGTAACAATTTCAGTTACCCTGGCCGCAACTGCACAAGACAATGGGTATAAAAATGCATTGGGTGTTAGGCTGGGTTCTACTGTGCCTGCAATTAAAAGCGGCATTACCTATAAACATTTTTTAAAACAAAATGCTATTGAAGGTATACTGAGCTTTGGTGATGGTGTGGGCATTTGCGGTTTGTACGAAATTCATAAACCATTAGGCAATACAGAAAACCTGCAGTGGCTGGTTGGTTTTGGCGGATACCTGGGTTTAAATAACAGCACCAGTAATGTGGGCGCTGCAGGTATCATTGGCTTAGATTATAAATTTGCCCAAATCCCTCTTAACCTTACACTTGACTGGAAACCCGAACTCAATATAGTTTCTAAAGTGGGTTTTGAATCTTCAGGCATCGGCTTCTCTGCACGTTTTACTTTTTAATAAAGCAGTAATATTGTTAAAAGCTCACTCCGCAATTGCAGGGTGAGTTTTTGTTTTTATATTACAATACCAAGTTTTAATTAATCAACTGTAATACCATGAGATCAATTATACTTTCATCAATTATTTTGCTTAGCAGTTTTATAGCTGCTGCTCAGGAAATCACATTATCTGACTCCATTATATAT
>JBAXET010000023.1:0-28659 GCA_037140275.1 Ferruginibacter sp.
ATCATTATAAATCTTAATTACTAATTTTGTCCAACTTTAGGGGTTCAGTCCATAACGGGGCTCACTTTTTTTATGGGGATACTGGATGCTTGATACTTGATACTGGATGCTGGATACATGATAGAGGCTACTACCTACTAACTACTAACTACTTACTACTTATAACTTACTACTTACAACTTAACACTTACAACAATAAAATCCCCCCAAACCCCTCCGTCACTCACATAAGTTTTATCTTTGACAAAATAATTGATATGAGCAATACAGACGAACCGCAAAACCAGCTAAACATAGAAATTTCAGAAGAAGTAGCAGAGGGTACCTATGCTAATTTGGCCATTATTACACATAGCCATGCAGAGTTTGTAATAGACTTTGTAAATGTGATGCCGGGCACGCCTAAAAGCAAGGTAAAAAACAGAATTATTCTTACCCCTTTTCATGCAAAACGATTTATGAAGGCCCTGGCCGAAAACGTAAAAAAATTCGAAACCGCCAATGGCACTATTCAAGATATGGAGGCTGTGGAAATACCTTTTAATTTTGGAGGCCCCACTGCACAGGCTTGATTTGTTTGTGGTTTGTAGTTTGAAGTTTGTTGTTTAGTGCATATTCAATTAGCGTGCTATTGTGAACCACAAACCATAAACGACAAACAACAAACTACAACAACCCTTCATCAGCAAAACTATAATACCCTTCTTCACTTACAATTATGTGATCAAGAATTCTGATGTCGAAGTATTTTGCGGCTTCAATAATTTTTTTTGTGAGCTCTTCGTCTGCACGGCTGGGTTTAAGACTGCCCGAAGGATGGTTATGGCAGAGTACTAATGAAGTGGCATCGTACGATAATGCAGCTTTTAATATAATTCGGGGATCAGCAACTGTTCCGGTAATTCCGCCCCGGCTGATGATTTCAAAATGATTGATTTTATTAGAACGGTTTAAAAACAATACGGCGAATACTTCATAACTAAAATCTTTAATTACCGCTCTCAGGTATTCGGCAATATCGCGGCTGCTTTTAATAACTGTTTTTTCAAGTGTTGCTGATGCATGTCTTCGCCGGCCTAATTCTAATGCAGCTGCAATGGTAATAGCTTTGGCTTCACCAATACCCTTTACCTGTTGCATGTCATTTAAACTAACTTTCCCTAATTCATTCAGGTTATCTGATCCAATTTTAAGTATCTCTTTGGCCAGTTCAACGGCAGACTTTTCTTTATGACCATTATTAATTAAAATGGCAAGCAATTCAGAGTTACTCAAGGCGGCCGCTCCTTTTTGTAGCAGTTTTTCTCTGGGTCTGTCATCTTCAGCCCAGTTTTTTATAGATGTGGAAGGCTTGTTGAAATTTTCCATGCAATAAATTTAATTCATCTAAACTAAACGATACTTTTGCAACATCTTATTTTTTACTCTTTCAATTAAAAATATATGGAACCATCAGCAAAAATTTTTTCTGGAACAGAATCACAGTATTTAGCCGAAAAAATAGCTCAAAAATTTGGAGAGCCCTTAGGCAAAGTAAATATCCGCAAATTTAGTGACGGAGAGATTTATGTTGAATTTCAAGAGAGCATCAGGGGGCAATTTGTTTTTTTAATTCAAAGCACTTTTGCTCCTTCCGACAATTTGATGGAACTATTATTAATGATTGATGCTGCTAAAAGAGCATCCGCGTATAAAGTAATTGCGGTGATGCCATATTATGGTCTGGCCAGGCAAGACAGGAAAGACAGGCCCAGGGTGGCAATTGGCTCAAAATTGGTTGCCAATATGCTTACAGCAGCAGGGGCCGACAGGATCATTACCATGGACTTGCATGCACCGCAAATTCAGGGATATTTTGATATTCCGGTAGATCATTTGGACTCATCAGCTATTTTCATCCCTTATATAGAAAGTTTGAATTTAGAAAACTTAACTTTTGCTGCACCCGATGTGGGCAGTGCCAACCGTATTCGTGAGGTAGCTTCTTATTTTGAATGCGAAATGGTAATATGCGACAAGCACAGAAAAAGAGCGAACGAAATAGCCAGCATGGTGGTAATTGGAGATGTTACAGACAGGGACGTTGTGATTATTGATGATATCTGCGATACCGGTGGCACTTTGGTAAAAAGTGCTGCTTTACTTAAAGAAAAAGGTGCCAGAAGCGTAAGAGCACTGATTACTCACCCGGTTTTAAGTGGCAACGCCTACGAGAATATTCAAAACAGCGTATTAGAAGAACTGGTGGTTTGTGATACCATACCATTAAGGGGCCATTCCGACAAAATTAAGATGATTTCTACCGATGAATTATTTGCAGTTACCATACGTAATGCATTTGAAAACAAAAGTATTAACAGTCTTTTTATGAGAAGCAGGATGGCTAATAAGAAGTAGTAAGTAATAAGTAGTAAGTAATAAGTAGTAAGTAATAAGCAATTAACTTAAAACTTATCACATAAAACTTATCACTTTTCATTACCTTTGCGCCTCATAAAAATAATATATAATGAAAACAATTACAATCGAAGGACAACTGAGGACCGAAAGCGGAAAAAAAGCCACCCGCCACCTTCGCTCTCAGCAACATGTGCCATGTGTAATTTACGGTGGTAAAAAAGAGATTAATTTCTCAGCTCCGGCAACTGCTTTTAAAGATGTTGTTTACACTCCTGAATTTATCTTTACTGAAATCAAGGTGGATGGTAGTACTTACCGTTGCATCCTTAAAGACCTTCAGTTTAATAAGGTTACTGATTTATTAAACCACATCGACTTTTTGGAATTGGTTGACGATAAGAAAGTTATCGCAACTTTACCTATTAAGTTTGTGGGTACTCCGGCCGGTGTTAAAGCGGGTGGTAAATTAGTTACCAAAATGAAGTCATTAAAAGTGAAGTCATTGCCAAAAGATTTAAGAGAAAACATTGAAGTGGATATCACCACTCTTGAACTGAACGCAAACATCCGTGTAGAAGACGTTAAAATGAACAATGTTGAAATTTTAAACTCTCCACGTATTCCTATCGCATCAGTAACTATGACGCGTCAGTTGAAACAGGAAGAAGCTACTGCTCCTAAAGCTGCTGCTCCGGCTGCTAAAGCTGCTGCTCCTGCTGCTCCGGCTGCTAAAGCTGCTGCAAAAAAATAAGTTTAAATTTTTTATACTAAAGCCCTTGCCTTGCAGGGGCTTTTTTTAATGCCTTAACAGCGGGGAAAACCGCTAAAACAGTTCTTTGTAAAGAAATGGAAGAATAATACACAACCATTAAACTTTAATTACCTTTGCGCTCTTAAAATTATTTTACCATGGGAATGGACAGGAACACGGTTATTGGGTTTGTGCTTATAGGGGTACTGCTTATTGGCATGTTTGTAATGAACAGTCAAAGCAATCAGGCATTGCAGGTACAAAAAAATATAGAACAGCACGTAAAGGATTCTCTGCAGGCAATAAAAGCTAAAGCTAATCAGGCAGTAACTTATAACGATTCACTTCAGAAAGTGGCTATATTAAAAGCTAAAACGCAGCAGGCAACAGCAGGTTTAAAATTGGCTCCTTCTGATACAGAAGTACTGACAGTTTTAGAGAATGAAGTATTGAAAATTACTTTTACTAATAAAGGAGCACAGCCAAAATCGGTAGAACTGAAAAAGTTTAAAACCTATGATGGTAAGCCTCTGATGTTGCAAACCGGGCCATTCAATAAAATCACTTATGATATTCAGAATGGCAATAATCAACTGTTAAAAACAGGAGAACAGTTTTTTATTACTGCAGATAAAAAAGAAAATGCAGACAAAAGTCAGTCCATTGCTTTTAGCATTAAAGATACCCTCGGTAATAATCTGATTACACATGAATACACACTGAAGCCGGATGATTACATGGTTGATTTTAATATTTCAACCACCGGTGCTGATAAACTCTTTAATCAGGGAGTAATGAATTTGCTATGGCAAACAGAAGCCCCTCAGTTGGAAAAAACTATTACTTACGAAAAAACGCAAACGCATGTTTGCTACTATTACAATGGCAAGTATAATTTTGTAGCACTTGGCAGTGGAGGAAACGAAAAATTTGATAAACCCGTAGAATGGGTGGCTGTAAATCCTCAGTTTTTTGTAACCTCTTTGCTGGCAAAGAATAAATTTCAAAGTGCAGAACTTAATTGGGTGGCACCACCCGATTCACTAAAGATTGTTTCACAAACAACTGCTAATTGCAGGGTAAGTGTTCCTGCCAATGGCCAGGTGCCTTTACAATTGTATTATGGGCCTAACGATTATAATGTGCTGGATAAGTATAATAACAATCTGCATCAGGTAGTTACCTATGGTAGCGGCCCTTTCTCTTTTGTAAAATATATTAACCGCCACTTCTTATTACCCGTATGGGATTTTATTCGGGAACATGTAGCAAGTTATGGTATTGTAATTTTACTGCTGACTTTGTTGATCAGGTTGATTACTTCTCCAATATTGTATAAGAGTTACCTGAGTGGTGCTAAAATGAAACTACTGAAACCTGAGGTGGATGCACTCAAGGAAAAATTAAAGGATAAAAGCGGCAATCTGGATCAGCAGGCTTTCAGCATGGAGCAAATGAAATTATGGAAGTCTGCCGGAGTAAGCCCATTAGGCGGTTGTTTACCGGCATTGTTGCAGATCCCAATCTTTATGTCGCTGTACTATTTCTTTCAGGCCAATATTTCACTCAGGGGGCAAAGCTTTTTGTGGGCAAAAGATTTAGCAGCATATGACTCTATCTGGACATTTGGAGATGTTCCTTTGCTCAGTTCGGTTTATGGTGATCATGTTAGCTTGTTTACTATTACAGCCACTTTAACCAGTTTATTGATTTCAATTTATAGTATGAGCAATATGCAGGACAATAATAATCCTGTTATGAAATACATGCCATATATATTCCCTGTACTATTACTTGGCGTATTTAATCGTTTGCCTTCGGCTTTAACTTGGTATTATACTGTTTCAAATACCATTACCTTATTATTACAGATCGTTATTCAGAAGTATATTATAGATCATGATAAGATACTGGCACAAATTGCAGAAAATCGTAAAAAGCCAGTAAAGCAAAGTAAACTGCAGGAAAGGATACAGGCCATGCAGGAAAGTCAGAAAAAAATACAGGACCAGAAAGGCAAAGGAAATAAAAAATAGAAAGATTAGTTAAAATACCAGACCTGCAACCTATTTAATGGGTTGCAGGTCTTTTTATTTGAAGGGCAAATATCTTTGGCATGAGATTTTATTATCTTTAGTAAAACAAATCAAATGAAAACATATAAACAAGCTGCGGTGTTATTGGTGTTGCTGTTCTCAGCTGCATTTTCGTTTTCGCAAAAAACACTTTCCGAAGGAACCCTGGTTTATGATATTGTTATTCAATCCGGCAATAAAGAACCACAGATGGCAGACGCACTTGACGGAAGTACTATTACAGTGTCGTTAAAAGGTGGGTTAAGTAGGTCTGATATGGTAAGTGCTTTGGGTAAAGAAACCACCATACACGATGTAAAAACCGGCAATGCAGTAATTTTGAAAGAGTACAGCAGTCAGAAACTAATGATCACTTTAACTAAAGAGAATTGGGAAGCAAAGAATAAGGCATACAACGATGTTAAATTTGAATTGTCTGATGAAACAATTACGGTTGCGGGTTATGTATGTAAAAAAGCAACTGCCATCATGCCGGGGGGGAAATTTTTTGTAGTGTACTATTCTCCTGATTTGCTGGTAACCAATAAAGAGTATAATACTACATTTAGAAATTTACCCGGACTAGCCCTTCAGTACGAATATGAATCCGGTACTATGAAGTATAAATGCACCGTATCTAAAATAAGTTTTGAGCCAGTGCCAGCATCTAAATTTGATTTCCCAAAATCAGGTTACAGGGTAATGACTTACGAGGAGAATCAGCAAATGAGAAAAGGTGGAAAATAAGATGAAATACAGATAACAAAAAACCTCTCAGTAGAGAGGTTTTTTTATTTTAATGAGGTCTGATGATCAGTTTCATTCCGGTATAACCGGGTTTTATCTCCGGTATAATTACCTTTTGTTTGTAAGGAATAATATACACTGTATTTCCTTTTTGATAAGTTAGCAGTGAATTACTTAACATAGAGTTGCCTGAAGTCTGTTGATTCAACAACACACTTCCGGAATACCTTAATCCAAGTCTGGTGTTAAATGAAATAGAATTTTTTAAAATGGAGGGGGTACTGATATTTAAAGTAATCTTCGACTTACTTTTTTTCCCAATGCCTCTATCAGCTAAAGCGCTTTGCAAAGTGCTTACAAGCACAACTGCAACAAGCAATATTCTGGCTATTTTAATCATTGGTGTTAATTTATATACAAATATATTAAAAAATCTTCGGTATTCAGGCACCTGCTGCATATTCTTTTTACAGTTCATTAACGTTTAACCGGAAAAAAGGTTACAAAAACTTGTATAGTTCTTTAAAAGTGGGTAATTTACAATAACTTATACCGCATGAGTAATTATCCTTACCAACATGACAGAGATGAAATTAAAGCGTTATTAGAGCAATTTGATAACCTGAGGGAAGGAAAACCCAACTCTTATATTGAGGAAGAATCTTTCGAGAGACTTATTGATTATTTTGACGACAATGAGCAGCTTACCAATGCCATGGAAGCAGCAGAATATGCCGTGCGCCAATATCCCTATTCGGCATCACTATTGATTAAAAAGGCTGACCTCCTTATTGTATTAAAGCAATACAAGCAGGCATTATTTATACTGGACCAGGCAGAATTACTGGATGCCAATGATACTAATTTATACATCTTAAAAACTGATGCTTATCTGGCTTTAGACCAGCAGGAAAAAGCTGCAGCAGTTTTAGAAGCAGCAGTTCAGAATTTTGAAGGGGAAGAGAAAATTGACCTTTTATTTGAATTAGCAGACGTGTATGATGATTATGAAAACTTTGAAAAGGTTTTTGATTGTTTGGCTACTATTTTAGAACAAGAACCAAATAATGAGGAAGCATTGTATAAAATATGCTTCTGGACCGATTTTACAGGAAGGAATGAAGAAGGAATTCGATTACACCAAAGGATTATTGAGGAGTTCCCTTTTAATGAATTAGCCTGGTTTAATCTGGCTGCGGCTTATCAGGGATTGAAGCTATATGAAAAAGCTATTGATGCCTATCAGTATGCGGTAGCTATAGACGAAAAGTTTGATTATGCCTGGCGTAATATGGGAGATGCATTTTTACGCTTAAGAAAATATAAGGAAGCTATTGAAGTATTGGAAAAAGTATTGGAATTGTCCAGGCCCGAGGATGTGATTTATGAAGCCATTGGACATTGTTACGATAAGATGGGCAATTTTGCACAAGCCCGCTTTAATTACAGAAAGGCCGTTCATTTAAATAATGGGGATAGTCAGTTGTTATATAAAATTGCCTGCACCTATATGAATGAAGCCAACTGGAGCAGCGGTATCAAAAGTCTGGAACAGGCCATAAAGATGCATAAAATGCAGCCTGAATATAATCTTGCCATGGGACAATGTTATATGGCAATGGGAGATTTTGATGAGGCGATAACTTATTTTGGCAATGTAGTTAGAGTACGGCCAAAAAATGTAAATGGCTGGATGGAATTGCTGAAATGCCTGTATAAAGCCGAACTATTTGATGAAGCATTGGAATACGCTGGATTTGCTTATGAACAAACCGATGAAAAACCTGTATTCCTTTTTTATAAAGCAGCAATTTTGTTTGCCATAGGCCGGTCAAAAGAGGCCATTGTTCAATTGGAAAATGGAATGCAAAGGAATCCCAAATTGGTAAAAAAATTAATAGAACTTAATCCTGCCATATTACAAAGCCAGTTTGTAGTGGATATTATAGCAAGATTTAAAAAAAGGAGATCTATTTAAGCATATAAATTAGTATTCGCAGGCTAAAATACTTTGCTTATTGCCCATTGCTTAATTGTTTTTACCTTTGCGCCACTTAAAACATAAAGCATGAACTTTAATCTCTCTCAAATTCCCGACAGGACAAAAAAACCCCGCAAGAACGGCATTACCATGGTAATGGATAAAGGATTAAGTGTGGAAGAAGCAAAAAATTTTATGAGTGTTTCTCATCCGCATGTTGATATTGTTAAGCTGGGTTTTGGAACGTCTTTCGTTACACCTACATTAAGAGAGAAATTGGAGGTATACAAATCTTATGATATTCCGGTTTATTTTGGAGGCACATTATTTGAGGCCTTTTTAATCCGTAATCAGTTTGAAGATTATATTAATGTTTGTAAAGAGTTTGGCATTACACATATGGAAGTGAGTGATGGTTCTATAACTATTCCTCATGCCGAAAAATGCGGGTATATTGAAAAATTGACCAAACATGGTACGGTATTAAGTGAAGTGGGCAGTAAAGATGCAGCACATATTATACCGCCTTATAAGTGGATAGAATTGATGAGAGCAGAATTAGAAGCCGGCTCTACTTATGTTATTGCAGAAGCAAGGGAAGCCGGAAATGTAGGTATCTACCGTGGAACAGGCGAAGTTAGAGAAGGCCTTGTACAGGAAATACTGACACAAATACCCGCAGAAAAAATATTATGGGAAGCTCCTCAAAAAGCACAGCAATTATACTTTTTAGAATTAATAGACTGCAATGTTAATTTGGGCAATATTGCTCCTAATGAAGTAATTCCTTTAGAAACCATGCGTATTGGTTTGCGTGGAGATACCTTCCATTTATACCTGGATAAAAAAGAATCCTGATGAAATTGTATGGCTTGATAGGATACCCGCTGGGGCACTCTTTTTCAAAAAAATACTTTACAAAAAAATTCAGTAAAGAAGCTGTAAATGATTGTAAGTACGATAATTTTTCTATACCTGAAATTGATGAGTTAAAGCAAATTCTTTCTGATCATCCTCAGCTTTGCGGTTTTAATATTACCATTCCCTATAAACAGGCTGTAATAACTTTTTTGGATGATACTTCGCAATTACCTAAGGGATTAACCGCCTGCAATTGTGTAAAAATTGAATTCGGAAAATTAATCGGGTATAATACCGATGTTGTTGGATTTGAGCAATCGCTTTGGCCACTACTAAATAGCAATCATAAAAAAGCCCTCATACTTGGAAACGGGGGAGCAGCTGAAGCAGTGAAATTTGTATTGAATAAATTGCAGATCGGGTTTAAAGTAGTAAGCAGAAAATTGCATGATGATACCAATATAACTTATGAGGAAATTGATGAAAATATTCTAACTGATCATTTGTTGATTGTAAATACTACCCCATTAGGTACTTTTCCAAACACAGAGGAATGTCCTGATATTCCATATCAGTTCATCACCAGCAACCACTATCTTTTTGATCTGGTATACAATCCCGCAAAAACACTATTCCTGCAAAGAGGAGAGGCGCATGGCGCTTTAATAAAAAATGGCTCCGATATGCTGCAGATACAGGCCGAAGAAAGCTGGAAAATTTGGAATGAAAATAGTTGATTACTGATGTAGCAGGAGTTGCTTGAATTTTTCCGGTATCAGTTTAACTTTTTTAGCATCATAATCATAACAAACCATACCAGTTTTTGCCAACACCAAAATAATTGACTGGTCATTTCTTTTTACTGACAACTGATAATATAATTCAAAACTGAGAGGGGAAATTTCTCCGGCACTTATTTTTATATCCAGTACATCTCCGTAAAATCCTTCACTTTTAAATTCAACAGCAAGGTCGGCCTGAATTAATCCTGTTCCTTCAATATTTAATTCTGTGTAACCATGCTGCTGCAGCCATTGTACCCGGGCTTCATGTATAATGCCAACAAAAGCATTATTGCCAACATGATTGCCATAGTTAATATCAGTAATTCTTATTGGGATTTTTACAGTTCCAATACAATTATCCGGAATAGTTAATTTAATACGGGCCATTTTTATTTAAAGATAGCCTGTATTTTTTATCTAAAAAAGAGCGTATAAAAGGACTTATTTTTTTTCTTCCAGTATTTTACTGAGTTCAATAATATCCATAAAATTTCCTAATGAAGGGGCAACAGTATTGTTAGTCATTTTATTTCTCCATTTGGTAAAAGTGGCTCTCCATTCTGCACTTTCTTTTATGATGATGTCAATATTTTCTAAGGTCTCCGGATTTTGTTCCTTCAGGTAGCCAATAAGGCTAGAAAACTTGGATGATACTTTTACTGATTTTCCGTCAGGTCCGGTAATGCTGATATAACTATTTGGGGTGTTTATCAATCCAATATCTTCAGGGGTTTGACCGTCGGCATTTTTTAATTTTTCTTTTCCTGTTTTTCTGGGGTCGGTTGCAAGGTCGGCAATGTCAATACCCTTTGAATACTTCATAGTATCAGGGAATGGATAAAAGGTTGGGGGTATGGCATTTTTTTTATGGGTTGCCGAAATTTTATTTAGCGAAGCCGTTTCAGCTGCTGATAAAACAGGAGCTTTATTAGTGTCTGCAATTACGGATGTCGGATTAGTAGCTGTTTTAATTGTGGCAACAGGTGTTATATCAACAGCTGTTTTCTTTCTGTTTAAAAGAATGGAAATAAGAATTACGGCAAACACAGCAGCTGCAGCAGCAATTCTGTAAATGATCTTCAGCTTATTTACCCAAGGGTTTAATTGTATAACAGCAGCTGGTTCTTTTTTATCCAGTGATGCATTCATATTATTCCATACAGCATCAGGCGGCTCCTGCGTATACTGTTGTATTTTATCTGTAGCAGGTAAGGCACTAACGGCATGTTCTTCATTATCCAGTACAGCAAAAATATTTGCCATTGCAACAGGGGGCGGAGCAATCTGGTAATCTAATATTTTATAGGTAAAACCGGCTGTATTATTTTCTTCTTCCTGTAAAGTACTGGCAATATTATCCCATACTCCTTTTGGAGGAGTTGCAGTGTAGTTAAGGATTCTATTAAGCCAGTTTTTGTTCATTAATAATGTCAATTCATACCGGGTAGGGCATCATTTAATTTTTGTTCCACCATTTTTTTTAAAATTCCTTTTGCTCTTGCCAGCTGCGATTTACTGGTGCCTTCGCTGATGCCTAAAATTTCACCAATATCCTTGTGTGTATAGCCTTCAATTACATACATATTAAACACCTGCCTGTAGCCGGGGCTAAGTTGCTGTATCATTGAAATAATGTCTTTTTCGGCAAGGTTATCAAGTGCGTTCCAGGAGGGGTCTTCAATACTAATATCATGGGTATCAGTAACGGTATAGTTTTTCACGGATTTTCTGAAATGTTCAATAGAGGTATTAACAAAAATCCTTCTGATCCAGCCTTCAAATGACCCTTCTCCCCTGAACTTTTCAATATTTTTAAAAATCTTTACAAAGCCATCCTGCAATAGGTCTTGAGCATCAGCTGCATCTTTACAATATCTCAGGCATACCGCATACATTTTCGACGCAAATCGGTGGTAAAGCAGCTCCTGCATTTTACGGTCTTTATTAATGCACCCTTTTATTATGTCGCTTTCCGGTACATTTTGGTTGCTTTCAAAGTTCAAGTTTAAAATAGGTTGGTTGATGATGAAATGATTTTAGATCAGTTTCAACGGGTGCTTAAGAAGTGAATCAGTTTTTCCATTGCTTTTTTTCTGTGACTGAACATAGATTTTTCTTCCATGCTCATTTCTGCAAATGTTTTACTGCTTCCTTCGGGGATAAAGACGGGATCGTAACCGAAACCGTTGCTTCCTCTTTTATCATGAATGATAGTTCCGGGGCAAATACCTTCAAATAAATATTCTTTGTCATCTAATATCAGGGAGATGACTGTCCTGAATCGGGCTTTTTTATTTTGATGCGGCTCAAGGTTTTGCAATAATTTTTCAATATTGCTTTCAAAAGATCTGCCTTCACCTGCATAGCGGGCGCTTTTTACTCCGGGTGCTCCATTTAAGGCTTCCACTTCCAGACCGGTATCTTCGCTGAAGCAGTTTTTATTAGTGATTGTATGTATTACTGTTGATTTTTCTGTTGCATTAGCTTCCAGTGTATTGTGTGGTTCGGAAATATCGATATCAATGCCCGCTTCTTTTAAGGTTATAATATTGAAAGTATCGCCTAATACCAGTCTCACTTCTTCTACTTTATTCTGATTATTAGTTGCAAATATGAGGGTGTTCATTTTTGATTAATTAATTGATCGAAAATATCTGTTTCAGGCAATTCCATAATTTGGTTTTTTCTGCTTTATCTCCCTGTAATATGGCTAAATCAGGAGCTGATAAATAAATCTGGTTGTTGAATTTTTGGATTTGATATTGAGGGAACTCTAAGGGCAAATCCAGTTGCTTGGGTGTTATTCCAAATAATAAAATAATAGCAGCATTTAATTCAGCTTCTATTGTATTGTAATTCAAATCGGGGTATTTATCCCTGTTAACAAGTGCCACTTCTGCCATGGATAATTTACAGGCCGATAAAATACCTATTAAAAAATTCAACTGTTCATCGGGCAGGTAAATAGTGGAGGCATCTTCAACAATGATGCTTACATTTTTTTTATTGTTTCCCAAATAGCTGATAGCAGGATTGTTGTTTAAGGGCTTTTCTTTTTCTGCTGTACCGGTGTTCAATTCAACCAATGAATTTTTGAACAGATCCTGCAAAACAATTGATGGGAGTTGAATATTATCTAAACTCATAAAAGCATAGTTTAACCGCTGTTTTTTTCGTTTCTTTGCTGTAAAATTAATGATTATGACAGCAGTAGCAGATATAATTGTAACTAAAGCAGAGCAAAGCAAATTAAAAGATATCAATCTGGAAAATTTACCCTTTGGTAAATACTTTACCGATCATATGCTGGAAGTGGATTATGAAGATGGGGAATGGAAAAATGCGGAGATTAAGCCATATCAACCTTTATTATTATCTCCTTCTTTGGCAGCATTGCATTATGGGCAGGCCATTTTTGAAGGCATTAAGGCATATAAAAATGCTGCTGGCGAAGCCTATATTTTCAGGCCGTATGATAATTTTAAACGCTTTAATATTTCTGCAGTCAGAATGGAAATGCCGGAAGTTCCGGAAGAAATATTTATGGAAGGCATGCACCAGCTGCTGGCTCTTGATAAAAATTGGATACCGGGATTAAAAGACCATGCTTTGTACATTCGTCCATTTATGTTCAGCAGCGACGAAATGATAGGTGTTAGGCCAAGTGAGAAATATAAGTTCATGATTATTTTAAGTCCAACAGGTCCTTATTATACAGCTCCTATGCGCATTAATGTAGAGGAAAAATATGTTCGTGCTGTACCCGGAGGTATTGGCTTTGCGAAAGCAGCCGGTAACTATGGTGCTGCTATGCTGGCCACTTCTGAAGCCCGAAAAGCAGGGTATGATCAGGTATTATGGATGGATGCTCTGGAGCACAAATATGTTCAGGAGTGCGGCACAATGAATGTTTTCTTTATTATGGGCAATACTGCAGTTACTCCGGATCTGTCTTCGGGCACTATTCTGGCAGGGGTAACAAGAGACAGCGTAATTACATTATTAAAGGAAATTGGCTTAACGGTAGAAGAGAGGCCGATCAGTATTAATGAAATTATGGATGCGTATAAAGCCGGAATCCTTACTGAAGTGTTTGGAACCGGAACTGCGGCTACCATTTCTTTTATTAAAGACCTCAAATACAAGGATTTTGAAATGACATTTGATGCGGCCATCTGGAAATCGGCACCGGAAGTGAAGCGAAGAATGGATGCTATAAAGTATGGCACAACCGCCGATACCCATGGTTGGATGTACAAAATTTAGGATATCAACATCATAAAAAGGCTAAAACCGCTTCAATTGAAGCGGTTTTTTGACAAATGTGTATAAAAAGGAATTTTTTTTGAGATTAAGTTTCCATATTCAAATCAGAATTCCTACCTTTGCCGTCCGAAAAATAAAAGCATTATAATGCCTACAATTCAACAGTTAGTAAGAAAAGGAAGACAAATTATTACCGCCAAAAGTAAATCTAGGGCTTTAGATAGTTGTCCTCAGCGTCGTGGTGTTTGTACAAGGGTTTATACCACCACCCCTAAAAAACCAAACTCAGCTTTACGTAAAGTAGCTAAAGTTCGTTTAACCAATAAGATTGAGGTGATTGCCTATATCCCTGGTGAAGGACATAACTTACAGGAGCACTCTATCGTACTGATACGTGGTGGAAGGGTAAAAGATTTACCGGGTGTACGTTATCATATCGTACGTGGTAGTTTGGATACTGCAGGTGTTAAAGATCGTAAGCAGAGCCGTAGTAAGTATGGTACTAAAAAAGAAAAAGCTAAAAAATAATAGTACACCAATTTAAAAACGGTTGAGTAAAGTTTTAATACTTGAAGAAATTCAGCCTAAAATAAAAATTAAACAATGCGTAAATCACAACCGAAAAAGATACCGTTAGCACCAGATCCTAAGTTTAATGACAAACTGGTTACCCGTTTTGTAAATAACTTAATGTGGGGCGGTAAAAAAAGTGGAGCTTATATCATTTTTTATGATGCTTTAGATAAAGTAGCCAAGCAAACCGGAGAAAACGGATATGAAGTTTGGAAAAAAGCTTTGGCCAATATCACTCCAGGAGTTGAAGTTCGCAGCCGTCGTATCGGTGGTGCTACCTTCCAGATTCCTTCTGAGGTTCGTGCCGACAGAAAGATTTCTTTAAGCATCAAATGGATGGTAAGATACAGCCGCGAAAGAAACGGTCGCAGCATGGCTGATAAATTAGCTAACGAAATAGTAGCAGCAAGCAAAGGCGAAGGTGCTTCATTTAAAAAGAAAGAAGATACTCACCGTATGGCAGAAGCTAACAAAGCTTTCGCTCACTTCAGGGTTTAATCTTTTATAAATAGTATTTAAAACCGCTCTTTTTAAGGGCGGTTTTTTTATTTTCCCTAACTTTAGTTTTTAACTTCAAATATTTGCTATATGAATTCTCGGAGAAAATTTATCCAACAATCTGGTTTATTAACTGCAGGCTTAATGATTAATCCATCAGAATTATTGAAAAAACAAAAAATAGCAGGGATCCAGTTATACTCTGTAAGAGATGAAATTGTAAAAGATCCTAAAGGAGTTATTCAAAAAGTAGCAGCGGCAGGGTATAATGAAGTGGAAATGTATGGACTTTCTGCCGACAATAAATATTATGGATTAACAGTAAAAGAGCTGGTACAGGTATTAAAAGATAATAATCTTAAATCACCCAGCGGCCACTATGCACCGGAAAAATTTCTTTTTGAAAATGGTAATGGCGATGATGTAAAGAATTTTTGTGCAGTAGGCAATGAATTGGGGCATTCACATATTATTATTCCCTGGTTGCAGGAGGATAAAAGAAAAACCATTGATCAATATAAAGTACTGGCAGACCGTATTAATAAAGCGGCTGTAATATGCAAGGCTGCCGGATTAAAGATGGCTTATCACAATCATGATTTTGAATTTATGGATTTTAATGGAGAGCATGGATATGATATTTTACTAAATAATACAGATAAAGATTTGGTACAGTTTGAAATGGATTTGTATTGGGTGGTTAGGGCCGGATATAATCCGGTGGAACTGTTTAAAAAGCATCCTGGACGTTTCCCTTTTTGGCATGTAAAGGATATGTTGAAAACTGATAAAACGAAGAACACAGAAGTGGGCAATGGCAGCCTGGATTTTACAACCATTTTTGCCAATGCAAAACTTGCCGGCGTAAAACATTATTTAGTGGAGCAGGAAAATACTTATGCTCCGGATATCTTTACCAGTATTAAAACCAGTTGCAGCTTTACTAAAAATACGTTGTTGAAATAGTTTGGATATCGAATGTGCGAATGACGAATGGTGAATGTACTTTATGGTGTGCATCCATTCGACATTCGCACATTCATCCATTCCATATTTATTTGGGTTGTATCAAATCCCAAAGATTGCCATACAGATCCTCAAATACTGCTACGGTACCATAAGGTTCTTCAACAGGCGGACGTACAAAGCTGATACTCTTTTCCGTCATCGCTTTATGATCTCTCCAAAAATCATCAGTATATAAAAATAAAAACACCCTGCCACCGGTTTGGTTGCCCACACGTGTTTTTTGTTCTTCGGTTGCAGCCTGTGCTAACAGTAAACAACACTGCCCGCTACCGGGAGGGGCTACCATTACCCAGCGTTTGGTTTCACTCAGTGTAGTATCTTCCAGTAATTTGAAGTTTAATTTTTCGGTATAAAATTTTATGGCATCATCGTAGTTGTCTACTACCAATGCGATATGTGCAATGTGCTGGTTCATGATTTTAACTACTTTATTAAATGTTAATTAAAGGTATGGGGTATCCGGAATATCCGGGATACTGTACAACTGAAATTTAGCGGTGTTGAAAAGTTTGTTCCTAAAAAAATCCCATCCATTTAAATTGGATGGGATAAATTATTTGTGATAATAAGATTAAACAAAACTCTTCTCCGCCATATCCGGAATTTTTTCTGCTTTGTATAAGCCGGCATCTAATTTTTGTTTGGTCTCTTCAAAAGCTTTTAAAGTGATATCAATATCTTCATCACTATGAGAAGCTGTTGGTATTAATCGGTAAATGATATCGCCTTTTGGAATAACAGGATAGACCACTATAGAACAGAAAATACCGTAGTTTTCTCTCAAGTCCATTACCATTTGAGTAGCTTCCGGCACATCGCCTTTCATATAGATTGGTGTAACAGGGCTACTAGTATCTCCAATATCAAAACCACGTTCTTTTAAACCGCTTTGCAAACGGTTTACGTTGTACCATAGTTTTTCTCTTAATTCAGGCATGGTCTTAATCATGTCCATACGTTTCAGCATACCTTCCACCACTAATAAGGGAACACTCTTTGCAAAAATTTGAGAGCGTACATTATAGCGTAAATATTTGATAACGGCTTTTGGTCCGCAGATGAATCCGCCTAAACTACCCAAACTTTTTACCATAGAAGAAAAGTACAGGTCAATTCCATCCTGACAATCCTGAGCAGAATCGGCACCGGCACCTTTAGGTCCCATATAACCAAATCCGTGCGCATCATCTATAAATATTCTGAACTCATATTTCTTTTTCAGTACAACAATTTCTTTTAAAATACCCTGTTCACCGTCCATTCCAAATACGCCTTCGGTAATTACCAAAATACCACCGCCTTGTTTATTGGCCAATTCAGTTGCTCTTTGCAGTTGCTTTTCGCAATCTTCTATATCATTGTGTTTAAAAGCATAGCGGTGCCCCATATGGAGGCGTACACCATCAACAATACACGCATGAGATTCGGCATCGTAAACAATTACATCACGGCGATTAACCAGTGCATCTATACAACTTACCACTCCCTGATAGCCAAAGTTTACTAGCATAGTGTCTTCTCTGTCAACAAATTCACTGATCACTTTTTCAAGTTCCTCGTGTTTGGCAGTATTGCCACTCATCATTCTTGCACCCATCGGGTTACCCATACCATATTTTGCAGCTGCTTCTGCATCCACTTTTCTAACTTCGGGATGATTTACCAATCCCAAATAGTTATTCAGGCTCCATACCAATACATCTTTGCCACGGAATTTCATGTGGGGGCCTAATTCGCCTTCTAATTTAGGAAACGCAAAATAACCATGGGCCCTGTCCATATAAGCACCTAACGGGCCGCCATCTTTAACTAGTTTTTCAAAAACATCTGCCATATTAATTTCTTGTTTAAAGCGTGATGATTGTGTTACCCAATACGTTTACAAGTGAGAGGTTATCGTTGTCAGGTAACATTTTACTGCTGCGCAAAAATACGTCAATTGCGGCTTTATTCAAAACGGCTATAAATTACCATATTTAACTTTAGGGAAACCCAAATGTAAACAGGCAATAGTATCTTTAGCAAAATTTAATTCATGTTACGCAGATCGATTTTAAATCTTGTTTTTTTAGCAATCAGTTGTTTGGGGTTTTCTCAGATAGGTAAACCAAAATTAGTGGTAGGCCTGGTTATTGACCAGATGCGCTGGGATTATCTTTACCGTTACGGCAGTTTGTATGGCACTGGTGGCTTTAAGCGTTTAATCAGAGAAGGCTTTACCGCCGAAAACACGCTGATACCCTATATGCCAACCTATACAGCTGTAGGACATTCTTGTATTTATACAGGAAGCGTTCCTGCTATAAATGGGATTGTAGGTAATAATTGGTACGATAAAGCAGCTAATAAATTTGTGTATTGTACAGATGACTCCACAGTAAGTACAGTGGGCAATAATGGCAAAGCTGGTAAAATGAGTCCTGCTAATTTGTGGACTACTACTATTACCGACGAATTAAAGCTCAGCAATAATTTTAAAAGTAAAGTAATTGGGATTTCTTTAAAAGACAGAGGTGCAATTTTACCCGCAGGTCATAGTGCCAATGCAGCATACTGGTACGACGGGGGCAAGTGGATCAGCAGCACGCACTATATGACTGCTTTACCGGGTTGGGTAAATCAGTTTAATGATAATGATGTTGCGGGTAAATATATGAGCAGCGACTGGAATACCTTATTGCCCATTGAAAAATACGATTTAAGTACTGCAGATGATAAGTCTTACGAAAATGCCATCAGGGGAGAAAAGACCGTAACATTTCCGCACAAACTTTCTGCTATTGATGCCGGCAACAAATATGAGTCTTTCAGAACAACACCATTTGCCAATACATATACTTTTGATTTTGCCAAAGCTGCAATTGAAAGCGAAAAATTAGGAAAGGGAACTGTAACAGATTTTTTAGCAGTCAGTATTTCTTCCACCGATTATGTGGGGCATAGCTTTGGTCCAAACTCTATTGAAATAGAGGACACTTATTTACGTTTGGATAAAGACATTGAAAACTTTTTAATATATCTGGATACCAAAGTAGGGAAAGGAAACTATACATTGTTTTTATCTGCCGATCATGGAGTGGCTCATGTGCCGGCATTTTTAGCCGAGCATAAAATACCGGGCGGAACTTTTGAAGATGCTGATATTTTGAAAGACCTGAATAAACAGCTTGAAGAAAAATTTGGGGTAAAGAATGCTGTAAAAACGGTTATGAATTATCAGGTGTATATAAATGATAAAAATGTTTTGGAGCAAAGCAAATCTGTAGCCGAAGTAAAACAATTTGTAATTGCAGTATTAAAGCAAAAGGATTTTATCATCAATGCTTTTGAACTTGAAAAAACACTGGAAACCTCATTGCCAGCGCCGCAAAGAGAAATGATGATAAACGGATATAACCCAAAACGAAGCGGAGATATTGAGTTTACTTTTAAATCAGGATACTTTGATGGAAGTGCTAAAGGCACCACTCATGGGTTATGGAATCCTTATGATGCACATATTCCCTGCGTATTTTTTGGATGGGGTGTGGTACAGGGGAAAACCTACAGAGAAACCTATATGACGGATATTGCAGCAACACTTGCTGCGATGTTAAGGATACAAATGCCCAGTGGCTGTGTGGGAAAAGTAATTAGAGAAGCTATTAAATAGAAAAACCCCGGGAAACCGGGGTTTTTTGTTGGGTTACTAGGATTCGAACCTAGACGGACAGAATCAAAATCTGTAGTGCTACCGTTACACTATAACCCAATCTTACTTTGCTTACGCTCAGAATTTGGAGTGCAAAAATAAGGGTTCAGCCCTTTTCAGCCAAATGGAATTTTAAATTTGTTTTAAAATTGCAGCAATATAAACAGGAGGGTGATAATAATATTGCTTAATAGGTTGACCATATTGTTATTGCACCAGCTGAATCCTCTTGTTTTTACAGCTCCCTGTTCATTATCTTCAATTAATACCCCGCTGGCGTTGCTATATTTTACTTGCAACAAACTACCCAAAATGCTATCAACCAGCATTCCGGCAAATCCACATATGGAGATCTGCCAAAATATGATTGATGAGAATTGGTAAGTAAGTAAAGCTGCAGCAGTTAATAAAAAGGCTCCGCCCAAGCCTGCTACTGTGCCCTGCCAGGAAATACCGCCGGAAATGCCTACAGGCGTTTTTTTGAGAGATAGTATATCAACAGTATTACCTTTAAAAAAGGTACCCAGTTCGGAACTCACACTGTCACTCATACTCACACAGAAAGATACCAGTGCAGCAAAAAGATATACTTGCTGATTACTGAAATTAAAAAGGATCAGGCAAATAATACCCACAATACCGTTACAGAAAACCTGTAGGGCATTTCGCCCATTTTTTTCTTTAATGTTTGTATTGAGTTTAGATAGCAGACTTCCACTAAGTAAAAACAGGCCAGGAGCAATAAAAGCTTTTACTCCGCCACATACAAAAAGTAATAACGCCATCCACATGGCAGCTGTTGCTCCGCTAATGGTGAGCCATTTTTTATGCACAGCAACTATACAAAGGGGTAAAAAAATAAGCAATGCCCCAAAGAGATAGGTGATTTCCATATCCGTTAATCGTAAAATAAAATATGCCCATACTGCTGTAATGATAGGCACGCTCAAATTATCGCTGCCTTTATAAGAAAACAATTCAGTTAATGCAGGCACTAATGCAATGATACCACAGCATAAGAAACCCATTGATGAGAATTTGCTGAAGAAAATTACAGCTAAAACAAAACAGCTCAGGTAGAAAGCAGCAAATCCAATCCATGATTTTTGTTCAAAAAGAAAACAGATCTTTTTTTTGCCAAAATATTCGCCGGTAATTCCTGCAAGGGCATCACAGATTGCGAGCGTTAAAACTGAGAATACAATATTGCTGATGTTAATAACAGAAGAGAAAAATAATAAAACTGCAAAAGCCAATGGAAATAAAGCAATGCCATAACTCTTATATGTATTCACCTGCATCCAACCTTTATTGATTACGGCTAATAAAATAAAAAAGAAACCAAGAAACAACAAAAGCAGTAAGCTCTCATTTTCAAATCGGTCAATTGCAAAGGCACAACTGCATATTGCAATTACATGCAGCAGTTTTCTGCCAACTAATTTGGTTGCCCATTCATTTTTTACTGCCAGTTCAATAATGGTCAATGATATAATGATAGTGGCTAAAACAATGGCCCCGGTGATAACATCATGTTGCGATAAATACATAGTATATTACAGCATATTAAGACTGTAATTTAAGTAATGATAAAGGAACTGGAAGATTATAATTGGTTTCCCAAAATATTCCGCCGTTTTCAGATGGAATATATAGGAAGTGTTATAAAGTGGGTGCACTTTTATCAGCCGTTAGTACCGGTATTCAAAATATTGCTAAAGGAGAATAATACAAATACTATACATGATCTATGTTCTGGCAGCGGGCTGCCTGCTGTATATATCCAGGAACAAATGGGAGATGAGTATAAAACGATTTTGACAGATAGATTTCCCGAATCTTCTTTTGTTAATACTGATTTAGTAAATTATTTAAAAGAAGAATCAGATGTGATGAAATTGTTGCCCGGGCAGGGTAAATGTTATACCATGTACAATGCTTTTCATCATTTTAATCATCAGCAACAACAACAGATTATACTAAAACTGCAAACCGCTAATGCACCATTTGTTTTTGCCGAGATACTGGAGCCGGATATTTATACTTTGATAAAAATTATTCTTACAACAACGATTGTACAATTAATAACGGCTCCGTTTGTTCATCCATTTTCATTACTGCGGCTATTATTTACTTATATCATTCCGGTAAACTTGTTTACAGTAACTTATGATGGGATAATTTCTGTAATCAGGTCAAAGTCAGTGAAACAATATGAAAAATTACTGCAAGAAATGGTCAACAACAGGTATCAACTTAGTGTACACAGATACAGCGGCTGGAAAGGCACTGTGATTTGCATAACCGGTAATCCCAAAAAATAATGAGAGTAGTAAAAATTTTATGGCAGTTCAGCAGACCGCATACCATTATTGGTTCTTTATGCAGCATTAGCGCATTGTATATAATTGCCTCCGGCGGTAAAGGGCTATTGGATCATTTTATTTTGTATGGACTGACTTTAATTGCAGCACTGGCCTGTAATGTTTTTATTGTAGGTATTAATCAGATTGCAGATGTGGAAATGGATAAAATCAATAAACCCTATTTGCCATTAGCTGCCGGAACACTGAGCAGAAAAAATGCTATTCAAATCGTGTATACTGCTTTGGCAATTTGTCTGGCCATTTCATTTTTTACTTCACTGTTTTATTTCGGCCTGATAGTAATTATTCTGTTGATTGGTATTGCTTATTCCTTACCCCCTTTGTATTTAAAGCAACATCATTTGCCTGCGGCTTTGGCAATAACAGTAGTAAGAGGCTTGCTGGTAAATGTGGGCATCTTTCTTCATTTTCAAAAATCCATCAATGGAAATTTTGATTTACCAGGCCATGTATGGTGTTTAGCTATTTTTATAATGGCATTCAGTATTGCTATTGCCTGGTTTAAAGATCTGCCCGATACCGAAGGAGATGAAAAATTTCATGTGAAAACTCTGGCCGTATTATATTCTAAGCGCAATGCATTATTCGGGGGTACTATACTGGTAAGTGCAGCTTATATTTTTGTAATTGGGTGGAGCTTTTTATTTGCAATTCAAAATAAAACATTCCTTTTAACCACACATGGGGCTCTGTTCACTTTATTCCTGCTGAATTATTCATTTGTAAAACTTGCGGATAAAAATTCAATCAAAAAATTCTACCTGCGGTTTTGGGGATTCTTTTTTGCGGAGTATATTTTATTTGCGTGGTGGGTGTTGCTATAATTATTAATAAATACCCTTGGAGGGTTTAGAACCCTCCAAGGGTATTTATTAAAAAAAAATTATTCCGCATCTTCTTTCTCTTTCAATCCTTTTATTAAATCCAGCGCTTCTGCAACCACATCACACATTATAGTGATTAAAGAGCCCTGCTTAGCGGTATTGTAGGCATGCATGATGGCTTCCTTTTCGTTATAGATGATAGTAACCGGAATATCTTTGATTTTGGTTTCGTTGATGCCCTCCACTAAAAGATTTACAATTTCTTCGGCAGTACGGCCACGTAAATGTTTGTCCTGACGAATAATAATCTCATCAAAAGATCTTCCGGAAATTCTTCCCAGTTCTCTGATATCATCATCACGACGGTCGCCCGTGCCACTAATGATGCCCACTTTAGGTTCACCATCCATTTTACTGATGAAATCACATAACAATTCCAGCCCTGCAGGGTTATGTGCAAAATCAACTAAAAATTTAAAATGCTTAAACTGGAACATGTTTAACCGTCCGGGAGTTTGTGTAGGAGAGGGCACAAATGTTTGCAGTGCCAGTTTAATATCATCAATAGAAATATTTCTCCAAAAATATGTAGACAGTACTGCAGGTAAACAGTTCATAATATTATGTACGGCTTTGCCGCCATAAGTAACGGGCACTTCGGCAACTTTTATTACGCGTATCTTCCAGGTGCCTTTCATAATGGTGATAAAACCATTTTCGAATACCGCTGCATAGCCGCCTTTTTTACAATGCTCAATAATGCGCTTGTTATTTTCGTCCATGCTGAATAAAGCCACATTACATTCTAAATTATCTTTCATGGCATACACCAGATCATCATCGGCATTTAAAATAGAATAGCCGTGTTTAAAAGTAGTTTCTGCAACAACGGCTTTTACTTTAGCCATTTGCTCCATCGAATCAATACCACCTAAGCCAATATGATCGGCGCTGATATTGGTAACAACAGAAACATCACAATTTTGAAATGCCAATCCATTTTTTAAAATACCACCTCTGGCACATTCTAATACGGCAAAATCTACGGTAGGATCTTTCAATACAAATTGAGAAGAAACCGGCCCGGTACAATCACCTTTCATCATCATCTGGTTTTGAATGTATACCCCATCACTGGTGGTATACCCCACTTTATATCCTGCTGTTTTTGCAATATGTGCAGTGAGCCTTGTGGTAGTGGTTTTACCATTAGTGCCGGTAATGGCAATAATAGGAATTTTGCCCACGCTGCCACTGGGGAAAAGCATATCCACTACCGGTTCTGCAACATTTCGGGGTAAGCCAACCGAAGGCTCTATATGCATTCGGAAACCCGGAGCAGCATTCACTTCTAAAATGGCACCGCCATTCTCTGTTACGGGTGTACGCAGGTCCGTGGCCATAATGTCAATACCACAAATGTCCAGTCCAATGATTTTGGCAATACGTTCGCACATAAAAATATTGGCAGGATGTACTTCGTCGGTAACATCTGTTGATGTACCACCGGTAGAAAGATTGGCGGTAGGTTTTAATAATACCAGTTCATCCTTTGCAGGAATAGTATCTAAACTGTAATTTTTTTCATCCAGCATTTTTTGTGTAAACTGGTCAATGGTAATTTGAGTTAATACTTTTTCGTGCCCATACCCACGGCGCGGATCTTTATTGGTTTCATCAATCAAATATTGAATGGTATTTATTCCATCTCCAACAACTGATGCAGGTGTACGCAGGGCTGCACAAATAAATTTGTAATTGATCACCAGTATTCTGAAATCAAAACCGGTAATATATTTTTCAATGATCACACTGCGGCCATATACTTTTGCGGCTTCAAATGCACGCAATGCCATTTCCCAATCTGTTATGTTTGTGGTATTGCCTTTGCCATGATTGCCATCAATAGGTTTAATCACGCAGGGATAACCAATACGGTCAATGGCATCTCTCAATCCTTCTTCTGTTCTTACCACATCACCATTGGGCACTGGTATTTCAGCAGCACCTAATAAATTTTTAGTTTCTTCCTTATCACAGGCTATTTCCACGGCTATATTTCCGGTGGTACTTGCAATGGTGGCACGTATTCTTTTTTGATGTACACCATAGCCTAATTGAACCAAACTGTGTTTGTTTAAACGTATATAAGGGATGCCGCGTTTTGCAGCTTCATCTACAATACATCCTGTACTTGGGCCAAGGCGGGTATCTTCTCTTATCTCACGCAGTTTCATGATATCATCTGCTAAATCATAGTGTACATCATCTATCAATGCCTGTGTAACTCTTACTGCTGCTTTGGCTGCATATACACCAGCATCTTCTTCCATATAGCTGAAGCATACATAATATTCACCTTCGGTGCCTGTGCCGCGTGTTCGGCCAAAACCGGTATCCATACCGGCAAGTGTTTGCATTTCTAATGCAATATGTTCTATCACATGCCCCATCCAGGTGCCTTCATCCACACGTTCAAAAAAACCGCCCCTGGTGCCTACACTGCAACGATGTTCAATCAGCGAAGGGAACATGGCTTCTAAGCGTTGCCTGAAACCCGATATCAGGTTGGTGGGTTTTTGTTCCATCTCCTGCAGGTCAAGCTTCATTTGTATCAGCTTGGTTCGGCGTACACTCCAGTAATTTGGGCCTCTTAATACTTTGATTTCTATGATTTTCATAAATGCAGTTTTTTGTTACACGGAGATACACTAAGAATAAAGGAGATACACTGAGTATTCTTAGTGTATCTCTGCTCCTCTGTGTATCTCAGTGGTATAAACCTATAAAATGGAAATTACCAAAATCATCTTGCTTTACAAAAAACAAAATTTGTAAATTGTAGCACTAAAACCTGCAATCATGTCTGATCGTCGTTCTTTTTTAAACAAAATGAGTGTATTGTCTGCATCAGCACTCACCGCCAGTCTGTTTCAGCCTGCATGGAGCCGCAATTTAAATGGGGCTTTAAAAGATGTTGCAAATGTGCCGCCATCCGATCTGGCATCTGATGATGAGTTTTGGTATTATGTACAGCAGTCGTACACCATCTCTTCTAATTTTATAAATCTTAATAACGGCGGAGTTTCGCCTGCACCCAAAGTAGTGGCGGATGCTATGAAGCGTTATTATGATATCAGCAATGAAGGGCCAAGTTATTTTATGTGGCGTGTGGTGGATCAGGGCAGGGAACCACTACGTAAAAATTTAGCACAGTTAGCAGGCTGCGATGCAGAAGAGCTTGCCATGGTGCGAAATGCTTCCGAAGCTTTGGAAGCAGTAATATTCGGAATAGAATTAAAGGCAGGCGATGAAGTGGTGCTGACCAAGCAGGATTATCCTAATATGATTGCCGCATGGAAACAAAGAGAAAAAAGAGAAGGCATTAAACTGGTTTGGATAAATTTAGAATTGCCCAGCGAAGATGAAAATTATCTGGTTAAACAATACACAGATGCATTTACAGATAAAACCAAAGTGGTGCAAATCACCCATATGATCAACTGGATTGGACAAAAAATGCCGGTGAAAAAAATTGCCACTGCCGCCAAGAAAAAAAATATTGATGTGCTGGTGGATGGCGCTCATACATTTGCGCAATTTCAATTTCTTATTCCTGATTTAAACTGCGATTATTTTGGCACCAGCTTGCATAAATGGCTGGGTGCACCTATAGGCACAGGCTTTTTATATATACGTAAAGAAAAAATAAAAGATGTATGGCCCATGTTTGGTGCAGGTGATAAAGAAGATGAAAATATCCGCAAATTTGAACATTTGGGCACAAGACCTTTTTTTATTGAACAGGCAATTGATAAAGCGATAGATTTTTATGATATGATTGGCGGCAAGCGTAAAGAAGAAAGACTGCTATATCTGAAAAATTACTGGATGGAAAGTGTGAAAGACGTACCAAAAGTGCAATTGCATACATCTATGAAAAAAGATTTTGGCTGTGCTATCGGATTGGTAAGTGTGGAAGGAAAAACACCCGCAGAATTAGACAGTTATTTGTGGTCAAATTATAAAATACATACGGTGGGCATTGTTTGGGAAAATATCAGCGGGGTAAGGATTACACCAAATGTGTATACCAGTACAAAAAATTTAGACCGTTTGGTAGAAGGCATTACAAAATTTGCGAAGGGATAATGTATGCCCATATAGCAGCTTAAAAACAGTTTTCCGTATTTTTGCACTTCATCACAAAATGAATTCATGCAAATTCCAAAAGGGAAATTGATTGCAATAGGCGGGGCAGAAGATAAAGGAACCATTTCTGAAAAAGACGATATTCAGCGCAATAACCTTAATTTTTTTGAATTGGGTATTCTTCGCAGAATTGTGGAGGAAGCAGGCGGACCCCTGAGCCGTATTGAAGTGATCACAACAGCCAGTACCATTCCTTTTGAAGTAGGAGACAATTACCTTAATGCTTTTGGGCAAATTGGTTGTACCAATATAGGATTAATGCATATCCGCAACCGTGCTGACACTAACGATCCTGATTTTTTACAACGTATTAAAACATGTGATGCAGTAATGTTCAGCGGCGGTAATCAATTACGCCTTAGTGTTACAGATGGGGGCACAGAATTTTTATCCATTATAAAAAAACGATATCAGGAAGAAGATTTTGTTATAGCGGGAACCTCTGCAGGAGCTATGGCTATGAGTCAGACCATGATTTACGAAGGAAATGCCGGAAGAGCACATCTTAAAGGGGAAGTAAAAATGACCACGGGATTAGGTTTTATTCACTCTGTTATTATTGATTCTCATTTTGAAAAAAGAGGGCGTTTTGGAAGATTGGCGCATGCGGTAGCCTGTAACCCCAGTTGCATTGGTATTGGACTAGGAGAAGATACGGGCATGTTAATTACGGAAGGCAATAAAATGGAAGCTATAGGAAGTGGCTGTGTGATGATTCTCGACGGACATGATCTTTGCTTCAGCAATATTGCAGATATTCCGGATGGTAATCCTTACAGCATTGAAAATTTGAAAGTACACATCTGTGAAAAAGGAAATGGGTATTGGGTAAAAGAAAGAAAATTTATACCTCAGGTGATGTATCAGGAAGCTCCTGCTTCCGGCAAATAATATAGTACCGTACCAAAAACTCAGGGAACGTTTGATTCCTTGTAAACCAATGAAGAAGCATTTTTACCGGCAAAGACTTCCGCACAAGCAGGCAGATAATGCCGTTTATTTTGTTACCTATCGTTTATATGGCTCTGTTCCAATATCTGTTATCCGGCAATTCCAGACCGAATATGAATTGTCAATTAAAAAATTAGTGCAAAATAAAATATATACGGCGGCCAATGAATATGCCTTACAAAAAAAATACTTTGCTCAGTTTGATACATTCATGGATGCAAGCGTAAATGAACCTTATTGGCTAAATGAAAATACTATTGCTCAGGTAGTGTATGATTCGCTTTTACATATGGGAACTTCTGCAATTAATTTATACTGTTTTACTATCATGAGTAATCATGTGCATTGTCTTTTTTCTGTAACCAACAATAATGTTAATTTGTACAAACTAATGCAGTCGCATAAAAGTTTTACAGCTAAAAAATGCAACATTATTTTACAAAGAACAGGCGCTTTTTGGGAACCAGAATCATACGATCATATTGTAAGGGCCGGGGAATTCGATAAAATTGTAAATTACATTTTACAGAATCGGGTTAAAGCCGGTTTGGTTAAAAAATGGGACAACTGGAAGTGGAGTTTTTTGCTCTGTAGTCCAGATTCCCGTATTTGTAAATAATATAAAATG
>JBAXET010000024.1:0-28179 GCA_037140275.1 Ferruginibacter sp.
TAATAAACCCGCAGCTTATTATCTTAAAACCATCAACGAATCTGACCCGCATTATAATATTTACATCATCAGTTTAGATTACGAATTACTACTGGCTGCACAAGTGGTAAAGTTTCAGGCGCCGGTAAGGGAGTTGAAATCTTTTTATTATTACGATCTGATATTGCAAAGCAATAAAGATACTTTTCCAATGTATCATGAGGGGCAGGCCTTTCCGCTGGAACTGGCTACATTGCTGAGAGACTATAAACTTTTAGATAATAATAAAATCAGTAAATCTTCATGGAGAAAATTTAAATACACTTATACCGGTAATGCTGATCTTAAGGCCAAGATAAAAACTTACGAAAACTATTTGGTGGAAACCCGTTTTTATGATGAACAGGTGGAAAGAGACCGTACTAAACCTGTAACCATTGAAAATGACAGAATCATCATGCAGGATGGAAAAAAAATTGGACTGGTCATTACAAAAACAAGTTTACCTGGTGGCACAGGAATGACTACCACATACACACAAGTAAAGTCAAGAGATAATTCAACAGGAGTTCAAATCAGCACTTCAGAAAATCAGGGAACTGCTGCCAGCACTGTTACCGAAACCCAGCAGGTAATGCTTACCACCAACCGGATTGTAGACCCTTCTTCCGCATTGTTAGATCCGGTGTACCATAAAAACAAAACCGGCAAACCAAACCTGTATGACCTTTCCTTACCGCTGAATAAATCAGCCCGTAATCAGGACATGCTGTGGTTGATTTGCCAGTATATAGAAAACTATTTGTTGTAAGCTTATTTCAATTTAGCTAAAGCTTCTTTAATTCTTACCCATGCCCTTTCAATATTGGTCATACTGTTGGCAAAAGAAAAACGTACGCAGTTAGGCTCTCCAAAAGCATCTCCCATTACAGATGATACATTGGCTGTATTCAATAAATACATACTGAATTCAGCAGCATTGGCAATAGTTTGTGTGCCGTCTGATTTACCATAGTAATACGACACATCAGGGAAAATATAGAAAGCGCCTTCCGGTGCAAAACATTTAAATCCCGGAATATCTTTAATAAGTTCCATTACCCTTGCTCTTCTGCGGGTAAATTCTTCTGTCATTTCAAAAGATGGTTTCAGATCTCCCACTAAAGCCACAACTGCTGCTTTCTGCGTAATGGAGCAGGTTCCGCTGGTTAACTGACCCTGAATTTTTTCACAGGCTTTAGCCACTTCCACACTGGCAGCAATATAGCCTAAGCGCCAGCCGGTCATTGCAAAACCTTTACTTAATCCATTGATTAAAATAATACGCTCTTTTAAATAATCAAACTGAGCAATGCTCTGGTGTCCGCCAACGAAATTGATGTACTCATATATTTCGTCAGAAATAATATAAATGTTGGGATATTTCCTGAACACTTCTGCAAGGCCTTCCAGCTCTGCTTTGCTGTAAACAGCACCAGACGGATTACATGGTGAAGAGAACATGAACAATTTGGTTTTATCTGTAATGGCAGCTTCCACCTGTGCAGGTGTTACTTTAAAACCAGCTTCTGGCGCAGTACGAATTTCAATTACTTTACCACCGGCCATTTTAACCAGTTCAGAATAGGTAACCCAATAAGGTGTTGGTATAATCACTTCATCATCCTTATCCACTACCGCATAAATAGAGTTGGCTAAACTTTGTTTTGCACCTGTTGAGGTTACAATATTTTCAGGTTTATAATCAAGGTTATTGTCGCGTTTTAATTTGGTACAAACTGCTTCACGCAGGTCGGCAAAACCCGATACCGGAGTATAATGGCTCCAGTTATCATTAATGGCTTTGATAGCGGCATCTTTAATATGCTGAGGCGTATCAAAATCGGGTTCCCCAAGGCTGAGGTCGATAACATCAATACCTTGTGCTCTTAATTCCCTTCCTAATTTGGCCATTTTAAGGGTTTCTGGCTCGTTAAATCTCGTTAAAAGTGTAGATAGTTGCATATTTTGCAAAAGTAAATATTAATGGTTAAATAAAATCAATCAAACCGTATTATTAGTTAGAAATTTTTGTTGTCATTGTCATAAATAAACTTAACCCCCGAAAGATCCGGCAAATATTTTTTAGGCCTTTTTACCTCGTAATTGTAAATGGTTTGTCCCAGTTGTTTTAAAAACGGAATACCAATGGTATTATAATCATATTTATCATCATTAATCACCCCATCACTGTTGCAATAGGTTACTGCGGATAAGAAGAATTCCACTCCTTTTTCAAAATCCACTATATAAGCCACGTCTAATAGCTGTCCGTACGCTCCACCGGTTTTATTAAAAATCCTGATCCCCGGAGGAACGGGCCCCTTTTCTGATCCCCACAATAGTAATTTGCCATAGGCAGGCCAGTATTTTGTTGTATCTGCCAGATAAGCAGGAGAAACAGTTTCTGCAGGATACTGGCTCATGCATTTTAAAACAAAATCACGGTCGGATGCACTGATATTGAATCTTTGGTTTACAGGCACCTGTTCAGGAAAAACAAGGCTGATTAGGATAGAATGGAGGTCCTGCAAATTGATCCTGTTTTTTAAAGAAAAATTCATTGGCTCATTGAACAATACTCCATTCTGATAATAAGCCTTTCCTAAACTATCATTACGAAGTGTATACTTGCTGGTATTGGTTAAGCCTGGCTGTTCAAACAATACCGTATTGCTATCATCAATAAATTTTATTGGGTTGGTCTGCCTGTTCTCCCAATCTGACAAACTAACCTGTAGCCGATGCAGCAACTGCACCTCTTTATATCCTTTTTTATGTAAAGAGCGGTTAATATAATCCTGACCTAAAAATTCATATAGCCTGTTAAACGCATCATTATCACTTACCATAAATATTTTTCGAATGTATTGGGAAACAGTTGGCCTTCCGTCGGGTGTGGTAGGATCATTGTATACCGCTGTTTGAGAAGCATTGGCGGCTTCTGTTATCATAGTAGTATTTCTGTCTACTCCTTTATTCTGTAATTCATTTAACCGCTGTAATGCAAGCAGGCTTACAGGCAATTTTATAGCAGAGGCCGGATAAAAATACTTATCGGGATTTATATTAAAATAATGATGGGTTAATACCGGCATCCCGTTGCCGCCTCTATCGATCTGCGTAAATATGATCTGGGTATTCTGGTCCTTACGGTGCGTTAGCATATCTGCCAATTGAGGCTCAGCCGCCAGCAACTGCTCTAAAAAAGGGTCAGTTACGGCTTTATCAGCTGGTATTTCAGCAGGCGCAGGTGCCTGAACAGCCTGTGCAGCCACTATAACCGGTTGCAGTTTTTTGGCCGGCCCGCAGGCAGAGATGCTGTAAAAAACAAGTACCCCGGCAACAATGATTTTAAAACGGCTGAACATATGACTTATTTAGGGTGCAAAATGAGTAAAATTCTAAAATTAAACTGCAGTAATCTTCAATCGCTTTTTCCCCTATCTTTGCACACTTCTAAAAATGAAGCAATAGCTAATAAAAGTTTACTATTATGAAATTGAAAGGGCTGGTTTGGTTTTTTACCATTGCATTGATTCTGATATCGCTTTGGGAACTGTCGTACACCTGGGTAGTACGCAACTTTGAAAGTGATGTAGTTGCTCAAGCTACAAAGCTTGTAAAGAAATCCGGTATCGATGCAAAAGATACTGATGTGTTTAACGCGGCAATGAAAGCTAAGAAAGACAGTATTCTGCTGGCGTCGAAAGACAAGGCAATCTTCCCGTTGGTAGGTACTACTTACCAGAAGTGTAAAGAAAACGAGTTGAATCTTGGTCTTGACCTGCAGGGTGGTATCAGTGTTACTATGGATGTAAGCCTGGAAGGCTTACTGAAATCATTAAGTAATAATGCTAAAGATCCTTCTTTATTAAAAGCCATTGAAGCCGCTAATGCACAAAAAGTAAATAGTGATGCAGACTTTATCACTTTATTTAAAAATGCATTTGTACAACAAAATGGTAATGGTAAACTGGCTGCTTTATTTGCCGGACAGGGTAAAGATGTAAAAGTTACTGATACCGACGAACAGGTAGCCGTCAAACTTTCAGTTACTGCCAAAGGAGCTATTAAAGAAACGTATAAAGTATTATTAAAGCGTATTGATAAATTTGGTGTGGCTCAGCCCAACATCAACCTCGATGAAAATAAAGGTATCATTAACGTTGAACTGGCCGGTGTAGACAATCCAGACAGGGTGCGTAAATTATTACAGGCATCTGCTCACCTGCAATTTTGGGAAGTATATAATATTGATGAATTAGGTCAGTCATTAACTATTGCTGACGTGGCTTTACAAAATTATCTTAACGGAACCAGTACCGATAGTACCGGTAAAATTGATACCCTTAAAGCAAAAGAAAATTTAAACCCGCTTTTAAGAGTATTCCGCCCTATTCCCCGCCAAACTGATCCTAAATCTGGCAGAACATTTTATGTAGCTGCAGTAGGTAACGTTGACTTACAGGATACCAGCACATTTTACAAATACATCAATAACGATGTGGTAAAAAACAGTTTGCCGGCCGATTGTAAATTCTTATTTGGTGCAGAGGAAAAAGACGAAAAATCTAATCAAAGATCTTATCCATTATACGCAGTTAAAACCCTTTTAGGCTCTGATAAAGCACCATTAGAAGGTGATGCAGTGGAAGATGCCAGACAAGATTATGATGAACTGGGAAGACCAGCCATTAAAGTACAGATGACTCCATTAGGATCTAAAGCATGGGCAAGAATGACCACTAAAAATGTGGGCAAGCCTGTTGCTATTGCATTAGATGACATCGTTTATTCTGCTCCTAATGTTATTGGCCCAATTGAAGGTGGTAATACAGAAATTTCAGGAAGCTTTACTGTTGATCAGGCAACTGATCTGGCCAATACTTTAAAATCGGGTAAAGTAAGTGCTCCTGCTAAAATTGTTGCCGACCACGAAGTGGGTGCTACTATTGGTGAACAAGCTGTTAGTGGTGGTGCATGGGCATTTGGTATTTCTTTCCTTGTAATATTTTTACTGATGCTGGTATACTACAACTCTGGTGGTTGGGTTGCCAATATCTCTTTAATACTGAACTTACTGTTTACAATTGGATGTCTTACTGCATTTGGAGCTACTTTAACCGCTGCAGGTATTGCCGGTTTGGTACTCACCATTGGTATGGCAGTGGATACTAACGTAATTATCTTTGAAAGAATCAAGGAAGAATTAACCAAAGGTAAATCTTACCAGCAGGCAGTAAACGACGGTTACCGCCGTTCATTAGCCCCTGTATTAGATGCTCACGTTACTACATTCTTAACTGCAGCAATCCTGTTCTTCTTTGGATTAGGACCTGTATTAGGTTTTGCAACCACTCAGATGCTGGGTATTGTATTATCCTTATTCTGCGGTATCCTGGTATCAAGATTAATTACTGATGTGTGGACTAAAAAACAACGTCACTTTAATTATTTCACCGGTATTTCTAAACGTATTTTCAAACATGCCAGCTTCAAGTTTATTGAATACAGAAAAGTTGCTTATGGTATTTCTGTAGTGGTATTGTTATTAGGTGTGGGTTCTTATTTTAACGGTTATAAAGAAGGTGTTGAATTTAAAGGCGGACGCAGTTATACTATAAGATTTGATCAGGCTGTAAAAAATGATCAGGTTAGAGATGACTTAACTAAAGCATTTGAAGGTGATTTCCCCGAAATTAAAACTGAAGGTGATAACCGTCACTTAAGTATTACCACTGCTTATTTAAGAGGTGTGGATAATGCCGACAGTGCTGTACAAACCAGGTTATTCCTTGGTCTTAAAAAAGTATTGCCTGCCGATCTTACTTACGAAGGCTTTATAAAAAACAAATACATCCAAAATAAAACCACTGTACAACCAAGTATTTCAGATGACTTGAAAAGAGGTGCCGTTAAAGCAACCATTTTTGCCATGCTGATCATATTTGTATACATCTTCATCCGTTTCCGCGACTGGAGGTATTCTGTAGGTACCATCGTAGCATTGCTGCATGACGTACTGGTTACACTGGCTGTATTCTCTTTCTTTAAAAACATTGTACCATTCCCTTTACAAATCGATCAGCACTTTATTGCTGCGGTATTAACTGTAATTGGTTTCAGTATGAACGATACCGTAATTGTATTTGACCGTATCCGTGAATACAGTAAGGGTAGCAAAGCAGCTGACAAAGGGTCGATCATTAACCGTGCTATCAATGATACGCTTAGCCGTACCATTATGACATCGTTAACCGTATTCATAACCATCCTTATCTTATTCATCTTTGGTGGAGAAGTAACAAGAGGTTTTGCCTTTGCAATGCTGATTGGTGTTATTACCGGTACTTACTCTTCAATATTTGTGGCAGCACCAATATTGGTTGATATGGCAAAAGACAAACCTTTGGGTGAAGCAGAAATCATCAGCAGCACTCCTGCTCCTGCTAAAAAAGCATAATTACAACGCTTTACATAAAATAAAAACCCGTTCAAATTGAACGGGTTTTTATTTATACCAAAGGCAAAAAAAATATTTTTTATACTGCAAAGCTGGTTCCGCAACCACAGGTTTTGCTGGCGTTAGGATTATTGAAAGTAAATCCCCTGGAATTCAACCCTCCCTGCCAGTCAACTTCCATACCCATTAAATAAATGCCGTGGGCTTTTTCCATAATACATGGAATACCGGCTATTTCAAAATGCTCGTCTTTATCTGTTTTTGCATCAAAACCTAAAACATAGGTCATGCCGCTGCATCCTCCGCCTTTTACACCAACACGTAAATGCTGTGTGGTATCAAATCCATCCTCACTCATCAGCCTTTTAATTTCTTCAATGGCAGATGCAGTTAAACTAACGGGTATTGCAATTGTTGTTTCCATTTGTATTAATTTGTACAAAGGTATATACAAATTAAACCCGTGCAGCAGGTCCATTTTCCGAAAGCAGGAAATTTTAGCCGGCGGTTTACCTTATTTTTGTTATCTAAATCAACAGCATGTATTTATTAGAAGTTACTGCCGCCGACTTACAAATTGCCGGCACATTCATGTTCTTTATCGCAATTGCCTGGCTACTGGCCGAATTTAAAGGGATGAAAGATGAAATAAGGGAAAGACTCGGCATTAATAATGAAACAATTAAAATTAAATTACAAGCCTATGAAAGGCTGACCGTATATGCGGAAAGAGCCGGATTAAAAAATTTGGTATCGCGGCTGCATTCCGAAAATTTAAGTGCAAGGGAATTGCAGATTGCTATGGCGCAATCATTAAACAGCGAATATGAATATAATGTAAGCCAGCAGATTTATTTTAGCAAAGAAATGTGGCAGGCCATCATCAAACTGCGTGATCAAAATACTTTTATCATTAATCAGATTGCAGCTACCTTACCACTTCAAGCTACTTCAATGGACCTTAGCAGGGCAATACTGGAGTATACTGCTAACAATAATGCTGAAATTACCAAAATTGTACTGGAAGCATTACAGTATGAAGCACAAAAAATTCTCAATTAAATTTTACCGTAAACATATTTTATGACAACGGAAAAAAAAGTTTTTACAGATTCGGGTATAGAAATTAAAACACTCTATACCACCAACGACCAACGATCAACTTCCAACGAACTACCTGGTGAATTTCCTTATACCAGAGGAGTGCAACCTGATATGTACAGGGGCAAATTATGGACCATGCGCCAGTATGCGGGATTTTCTACTGCAGAGGAAAGCAATAAAAGATACCACTACTTGTTGTCGCAGGGTGTAAATGGCTTAAGCGTAGCCTTTGACCTTCCCACTCAAATTGGGTACGATAGCGATCATCCTTTGGCCGATGGCGAAGTGGGTAAAGTGGGTGTGGCGATAGACAGTCTGGAAGACATGGAACTGCTGTTTAAGGATATTAATTTAGAGGAAGTATCCAGTTCTATGACCATCAATGCCAGTGGTTTTATATTATTGGCTTTTTATGTGGCACTGGCAAAAAAAACCGGCAGGGACCTGAAGAAAATCACCGGTACTATTCAAAATGATATTTTAAAAGAATACGCTGCAAGAGGCACTTATATCTATCCGCCAAAAGCTTCCATGCGCATCATCACCGATATTTTTGAATGGTGTGCAAAGGAAGTACCTAAATGGAATACCATTTCTATTTCGGGGTATCATATCCGCGAAGCCGGCAGTACTGCAGTGCAGGAAATCGCTTTTACTTTAAGCAATGGTAAAGCTTATGTAAAAGCTGCTTTGGAAAAAGGATTAGATATAAATGTATTTGGCAAAAGGCTCTCTTTCTTTTTTAATGCGCATAATAATTTATTTGAAGAAGTAGCCAAGTTCCGTGCAGCCAGAAGAATGTGGTCCAATATCATGAAAGAACTGGGCGCCACAGATCCAAAAGCAATGATGCTGCGTTTTCATACTCAAACCGGAGGCAGTACATTAACTGCCCAGCAACCACAAAACAATATCAGCAGGGTTACTATACAAACCATTGCTGCAATACTGGGCGGCACACAATCACTCCATACTAACGGTTACGATGAAGCTCTAAGTCTGCCAACAGAAGAAGCCGCAAGAATTGCCCTGCGTACACAGCAAATTGTGGCTTTTGAAAGTGGGGTTACAGATACTGTAGATCCTTTAGCCGGAAGTTATTTTATAGAATCTTTAACCGACGAAGTGGAAACCGCTGCATTACAGCTGATGCAAAAAATTGATGCCATGGGTGGCAGTGTGGCTGCAATTGAAGAAGGCTTTATGCAAAATGAAATTGCCAAAAGTGCGTATGAATACCAACGCAATATTGAGAGTGGCGAAAAAATTATTGTGGGTGTAAATAAATTTCTGATTGTAGAAAAAAATACTACCCCGGTATTTAAAATTGATGAAAGCATTCAGCAAATACAAACAGATAAACTTAAAGCTTTAAAGGCCAAAAGAGATCAGGAGAAAGCTGCAGCCTGTTTAAAACAGATTCATGCTGTAGCTATCAGCGGCGAAAACCTGATGCCTGCTGTGGTGGACGCAGTGGAAAATTATTGCACACTGGGTGAAATTGCAGATGAATTGAGAAAGATTTTTGGCGAGTATAAATAAAAAGTAAAATAGCGTTGCCAACCTTTAAAAGGTTGGCAACGCTGCAAACAGAAAATGACTATCATGATAAAAACAAAACTGCTTATTGCATTTTTTTTATTTTGTACCTGCTCGTGCATAATAGCGCAGGACCTTACTAAGACCATAGAATCTAAAGCTTTGGCGGTGCAAAGTAAATTGGTGGAATGGCGCAGGCATTTACATGAACATCCCGAACTGGGCAACAGGGAATATAATACTGCTGCGTATATTATTTTGCAGTTAAAAGAACTTGGACTTGAAATACAAACCGGTGTTGGTAAGACGGGAGTAGTAGCTATATTAAAAGGTGGTAAGCCCGGCCCCTGTATTGCTTTAAGGGCGGATATTGACGGACTGCCTGTAAAAGAAAGAGTAAATATCCCTTATGCATCAAAAGACAGTACAGAGTATAACGGACAAAAAGTTCCGGTGATGCATGCCTGCGGACATGATGCACATACCTCCATGCTGATTGGTGCTGCAACAGTTTTATCAGGTATGAAAAAAGATATTGCCGGTACCATTAAATTTATTTTTCAGCCTGCAGAAGAAGGTCCTCCGGGAACTGAAGAAGGTGGTGCAGGTCTGATGGTAAAAGAAGGTGTAATGGATAATCCTAAAGTAGATGTGGTATTTGGCATGCATATAGAATCCTGGATTCCTGCAGGAGATATTCAATACAAATCCGGTTCATTTATGGCATCTGCAGATTTGTTTACCGTTAAAGTAAAGGGCAAATCATCTCATGGCTCACAGCCATGGTTAGGTGTAGATCCAATAAGCGTATCGGCACAAATCATTGAAGGGTTTCAAAATATTGTGAGCCGGCAAATGGATCTTACCAAAGCGCCTGTGGTAATCACTGTGGGGAAAATTAATGCAGGCGTTCGTTTCAATATCATTCCCGAAGAAGCCAATATGGAAGGTACTTTACGTACTCTGGATACCAAAATGCAGCAGGATGTTCAGGCAAGAATGAAATTTACTGCGGCAAAAATTGCAGAAGCTTCCAATGCTACAGCAGAAGTAATATTCTTTCCCAAAACATTAGTTACCTACAATACACCAGAACTCGTAGAAAAGATGATCCCCTCTTTACAAACTGCCGCAGGAAAAGAAAATGTACGGGCCATGGACTGGGTTACCGGTGCAGAAGACTTTAGTTATTTCGGTACAAAAGCTCCAGCCTTCTTTTTTTACTTTGGGGGAATGCCAAGAGGCAATGATGCTAATAACGCACCTCCGCATCACACACCTGATTTTATGATCGACGACAGCAGGTTATATGTGGGCGTAAAAACATTTTGTCAGCTGGTATTTGATTACCCGAAGACGATTAAGAATTAATAATTAATAATTAACAATGAATAATTAATAATGCTATTATGAAGAAACTAATACTGGTACTGATTGCATTTAGCTGCTGCAGTGCATTTGCGCAGAATAAGATGACACCTGAACAGCTTTGGAAATTAGGCAGGGTTGCCGGCCTGGGGATTTCAAAAGACGGAAAATATGTATTGTACTCCGTATCCACACCCAATGCGGAAGAAAATAAAAGTTCCAGAAAAACTTATGCAGTACCATTAAGTGGTGGCGATGCCATTGCTGTAAGCAATACAGAAAGTATGCTGAATAATGAAAAGATTTCTGTTGATGGTAAATACCTGATCAGTGAAGCTGAACAAAAAGTAAAACCGGTTACAGGTGCGGATAATTACCCGGAATTAAAAAAATCGAATGTATATATTTTCGATAACCTGAATTACCGTCACTGGGATACTTATGAAGATGGAAAATTCAGCCATGTAATGTTATCCCCCATTGTAAATGGTAAAGCAGATGAAGAAAAAGCCATCGATTTGATGAAGGGTGAGCCTTACGATTGTCCGCAAAAACCTTCCGGTGGTGATGAAGATTATGTATGGAATCCCAATGGAAAAGAAGTGGTGTACTGTACAAAAAAATTATATGGTACTACTTATGCAGTAAGCACGAACACCGATCTGTATGCGTACAATATTGAAACCGGCAAAACCAGCAATTTAACCGAAGGCATGCCAGGCTATGATGTAAATCCTCAATTCAATAAAAAAGGAGAACTGGCCTGGTTAAGTATGAAACGTGCAGGTTACGAAGCTGACAAACAAGACCTGATTGTTTCCAACGGTGTAACCAAAATGAATCTTACAGCACAAAGAGACGATATACATGTGGAAGGATATAAATGGAATGATGATAATAAAAAGATATTTTTCTGGGCACCCATTGATGGCACCCTGCAATTATTTGAAGTGAATTATCCGGGGTTGACTAAAATGATGCCGGTAATTCGTCAAATCACTAAAGGAGATTTTGATGTAAACGGTGTTATAGGACAAAGTGGCAATACCCTCATCGTTTCCAGAACAGATATGAACCATGCCGCTGAATTATTTTCAGTTGATATCAATACCGGATCGATGCAGCAACTTACTCATGTAAATGATGCCACTTATGCCAGTTTAAGCATGAGTAAAACTGAACGCCGTATCATTAAAACAACCGATGGAAAAGATATGCTGGTATGGGTAATTTATCCTCCCGATTTTGATGCTACAAAAAAATATCCTGCATTATTGTATTGTCAGGGCGGGCCACAATCAGCACTCACACAATTTTATTCGTTCCGCTGGAATTTTCAATTGATGGCGGCTAACGGATACATTGTTATTGCGCCTAACCGAAGGGGTATGCCTGGACATGGCACAAAATGGAATGAGCAGATCAGTAAAGACTGGGGTGGCCAGGTGATGAATGATTATTTCAGTGCTGTTGACGGACTCAGTAAAGAAAAATATGTAGATAAAAATCGTTTGGGATGTGTGGGTGCCAGTTACGGTGGCTATTCTGTATTTTACCTGGCAGGCATTCATAACAAAAGATTCAAAACCTTTATTGCACATGATGGCGTTTTTGATTTAAGAAGCATGTATGGCACTACAGATGAAATGTGGTTCGAAAACTGGGATAAAGGCGGTGCGTACTGGGATAAATCAAATGCCGCAGCACAAAAAAGTTATAATAAATTCAATCCGAGCGACCTGGTTGCTAAATGGAACACCCCTATCCTGATTTATCAGGGCGGCAAAGATTACCGTGTACCCATTGAACAGGGCCAACAGGCTTTTCAGGCGGCACAGTTAAGAGGCATCAAGAGCAAATTTATTTTGCTGCCCGATCAAAATCACTGGGTACTAACGGCACAGGATGCACTGGTATGGCAACATGAATTTTATAAATGGCTGGATGAAACTTTGAAATAATGAAATCATTCTGGAACGAACGTTATGCTGCTGCCGAATTTGTATATGGCATTGCACCTAATGAATATTTTAAATCAGCGCTGGATAAATTACCTGCAGGCAAACTGCTGCTACCCTGCGAAGGAGAAGGCAGAAATGCAGTGTATGCCGCTACACAATCCTGGATAGTGGATGCTTTTGACCAGAGTGAAGCAGGTAAAGAAAAATGCCTTCAATTGGCAACAGCAAATGGAGTATCCATCAATTATCAAATTGCTGATGCGTTACAATTTGAATATGGCGAAGATCAATATGATGTTATTGCATTGATATATGCTCATTTTCCACCAACAATAAGAGCCACTATTCATGAAAAATGTGTGCAGGCATTAAAAAAAGGTGGCATCATAATCATGGAAGCTTTTAATCCGTTGCAATTAAATAATGCCAGCGGAGGCCCAAAAGATTTATCCATGTTGTATACTCCAGAAATGTTACAGGAAGATTTCTCTGTTACTGCAATTGAATATATAGAATCGCTTCAGGTAAATTTAAACGAAGGCGCTTTTCATAAAGGCATCGGCGATGTAATTCGTTTAATGGCAAAAAAATGAGATTGTAAAAGGTTGCCAACCTTAAAATAGTATAAGGGGTATATAAAAATATTCTGCCAAGGTTGGCAACCTTGGCAGAATATAAATCTAAGCTAAAGCCAATTGTTTTTTTTCTGCGAGTTCTGTCTCAATAGTACAGGCAATCCATAATTTAAATCCACCGGAAATATTCAATACTTTATCAAAACCATTTTGCAATAAAATGCGTTGTGCTAAATATCCTCTCAGTCCTATCTGACAATAGATATAAATCGTTTTATCTTTTGGAATTTCAACCAGTCTGCTTCTTAAACTATCAACAGGGATATTTACAGCACCATGAATATGGCTGGCTGCAAATTCATGCGGATCTCTAACATCAATCAAAATGTCATTATCAGTTAATGTACTGGTAGTATTCCAGGGCACTACAAATAATCTTTGCTGTAAAATATTTTCGGCTACAAAGCCGGCCATATTCACAGGGTCTTTTGCAGAAGAATACGGAGGTGCATAAGCATGTTCAAATTCTGTGAGTTCATAAATGGTACTGCCTCTTTGTATCACAGAAGATAATGTATCAATTCTTTTATCTACCCCGTCTTTACCAATTACCTGAGCACCCAGTAATCTTCCGTCTTCAGGAGAAAAACTTATCTGTATGCTCATCTGCTCAGCATCCGGATAATATCCTGCATGAGATCCGCTATGCGTGGTGGATACCAAATGACTAATACTGGCAGCTTTTAAATGTTTACTGGCTACACCTGCCACGGCAATTGTTAAATCAAACAATTTTACAATTGCAGTATTAATGGATCCATTATATTTTTGTTTATTACCTAACACCATATTGTTGGCACATATTCGGCCTTGCTTATTGGCAGGACCTGCCAGATAAGTTGGCATTGAATTACGGGTAATAGGATTAATAAATTCAATAGCATCTCCCACCGCATAAATATTTTCATCGGTAGTTTGCAGGTATTCATTCACCAGTATACCCCTTGATTTGCCTAATTGCAATCCGGCATCAGTGGCCAGCTTGGTATCAGGCTTTACACCAATAGACAAAATCACCACATCTGCATTAATTGGCTCCTCCTCTTTAAGTAATACTTTCAATCCTTTTTCATTACGTTCAAAACCGGTGACAGCAGTTTTTAATTTTAAATCAACGCCTTTACTTCTGATATGCTGTTGTGCAAATGCTGCTATTGGAAAATCAACAGGTGCCAGAATTTGATCGCCCATTTCCACTACCGTAATATGCATGCCCAAATGATGCAGGTTTTCAGCCATTTCTAATCCAATAAATCCGGCCCCAATAATTACTGCTTTACCATTTGGAAAACGCTGTACATATTCTTTTATCCTGTCGGTATCCGTTACATTTCTTAATGTAAGTATACCATCACTATCGATACCCGGCAAAGGCGGACGAACAGGTGATGCCCCGGGAGAAAGCACTAATTTATTATAGCTCTCCTGATATACTTCACCAGTAGTCAGATTTTTAACGGTAACCGTTTTTGCTATTTTATCAATACTCAATACTTCAGTCAGCACTCTGGCATCTATATTAAATCTTTGTTTAAATGATGCAGCCGTTTGTACAAATAATTTATTCCTGTCGGTAATTACATCTCCAATATAATAAGGCAACCCGCAATTGGCATAAGAGATATGTGCACCTTTTTCAAATAATACTATCGATGCCTGCTCATCCAATCTTCTTAAACGTGCTGCAGTACTGGCCCCTCCTGCTACTCCTCCTACAATGATGTATTTCATGTGTTGATTTTTTAAGATAATTACAACACAAAGAAAATCATATAAAAACAGTAAAATGGTAACATTAGTCACTTTTTGAACTGATGCAAATAAAACCATTGTTGCAACAGCTACTTATTAGTTGCCATCCATTTAATCCGCTGTTTTATTGTAACCCTTATAAGAATGCGTAACTTTTGTTACGAACAGTTAAACCCAACAACTCTAATTTTGTTATAAATAAAAAAACATATGCCAACAATACCATTAACCACTCAGGATTTTAAAGAAAAAATATTCGACTACGATTCAGTTAAAGACTGGAAATACCAGGGCACATTACCTGCTATTATTGATTTTTATGCCGATTGGTGCGGCCCCTGTAAAATGGTGGCTCCCATACTGGAAGAACTGTCAAATGAATATGATAACCGCATCGTAATTTATAAAGTGAATACAGATATTGAACAGGAATTGGCCGGTGTATTCGGCATCCAGAGTATCCCCTCTTTTCTTTTTATTGATAAAGACGGAGAACCCATGCTGCAACCGGGTGCTTTTCCCAAGCATGTATTTAAAAAAGTAATTGAAGAAAGCTTACTGAATCAGGCAAAGAAAGAAGAATAAATGTTTACAGCACCATTAAAATCTTTTATACTGGTAACCCTTCAGTTTACACTGATAGGGGTACTGTTATTTACAACTGCACCATTTGCAGTTTCAGTTGCTTCAACAGTATTAATTGCAGCATCGGTACTGCTGGTAATATGGGCAATTGCTGTTATGCAGCAAAGTAAGTTCCGCATCTCCCCCGTGCCTGCAGCAGCAGCTGTACTGGTTACCAGCGGACCATACCGGTTTATACGACATCCTATGTATACCGCAATTTTATTGGGTGCCGCAGGATTACTTACCGGATATTTTAGCTGGATAAGATTGAGTATGGCAGTACTATTAGCTATTGTACTCATCATAAAATTATTCTGGGAAGAAAAAATGCTGACAGAAAAATTTTCAACCTATGGTGCCTATAAGAAAAATTCCCGGCGACTATTTCCCTATATATTCTGATTAATAATGCGCAAAGTCTGCATCATAATCCCCTTTTATTCTTTCCATGGATGGATTGAAATAACCGAATTTTAAATTCGGAAATTCTTCTCTTATCAATTCCTGCATTTGCTTCACCCCCATGCACTCTCCGGTTTCTGTAACACCAATTTTGCCTAAATACCAATCGGGATCAATATTAAAATTGCGCCATTGTATCATACACAAATCAGTTTCTTTAATCAGCTTGCGCAGGGCCTCATATTCTTCCACACTGTCTGTCATTCCAGGAAAAACAAAATAATTAATGCTGGTCCACCCACCGTAACTGCGCACAATTTTCAGACTTTCAATCAGGTCTTTAAACTCGTAATTATTAGGCCGGTAATAAGGAATATAAATAGCTTCCCTTGCAGAATTGATGCTCACACGAATACTGTTCAATCCCGCTTCGCATAAGGCTTTTACCGCCTTGGGCATACTGCCATTGGTATTGATATTGATACTTCCCTTTTGTGTATGCTTTCTTATTTCAATGATGGCATCACGAATGGTTTCCCACATCAGCAGCGGTTCGCCTTCGCAACCCTGTCCAAAACTGATAATGGGATAAGGAGCTGTTTCCAGATGCGGCACGGTAAATTCTACTATCTCTTCAGCAGTAGGTTTAAATGTTAAACGGTCTTGCGTACTTACAATAGTTTCTTCTGCGGGTTGAAAACTGATACAGCCTAAACAATTAGCATTGCAGGCGGGTGAAGATGGAACAGGACATTCCCATCGGCCCAGTGCAAAATTTCTTGCAGCGGGACAGGTATACGTTAAGCAACAGTTCTCCATCAAATGTTTTACTAAACGGTTTTGCGGATAAGCTGATAATAATGTGTTGGTACCTTCCTGTATCAGGTCATCATCATAACCTTCACATTCCTGACGGATATCTTTTTCAATACGTACGGCGGGCACATAAAATTTATCATCGTACCATCCGGCGGTGGTATAACAAAATAAGGGTAAAGTGGGCGCATCTTTTTCAGTTTCATATGCAGCCATATATAAGCCGGTATGTGCCGGCGGAATAAACGCCGCTACAGCCCAGCCTTTTTCGCACAGGCGCATTTCCCCTGTTTCCACATCAATACCAATGCCTTTACGGCCCGGCAATTCATACAAATTTCCGCCATTGGGTAATTCTATCCATTCGTCGGCAGGTATGGGCAATGCATCCCAGCCGCTACGGCCGGTAACATAAAGCGAAGTGTCTTCAAAAATATTTCCTTCCCCGTCGGAGTAGAGGATGTATGGACTGCTTGTTAAAGCCATAGATGTTTGTTTTAAGATGACAGCTGACAGAAAAGAGCAGCGTTACTGTCATCTTTATACTGTCATCTATCTACTAATAAGGTGCTTTTTGCAAAAATCGTCAATTTGCTCCAACTCATCAATTTTTAAATTGCGGCGCAGATTGAACTCCATTTTTTTATGACGCAGGGTTTCAATGAAAATACTATGGTACTTGGGTATGATGGTCTTCACCTCATTCCATCCAATCTCGGCATCTTTTACAAAATCGGGTATAGTAATGCCTGTAGACCTGATATCCACTGCTTCGGAACGCAATACCCTTCTTTCTCTTTTAAATAAAAATAAATAAGCGGCAGCCACTACCAGATGCAGGATGCCAAACCAGGTATGTCCATCTCCAGTAAGTGTAATTCCAATACCCATTAAAGTAAGCGCTTCCATCAGGCGAAAGATCAGATTCAGCCGGGGAGCTTCTATCAGTAATACCCCTCCAAAAAGTACAAGTAAAAATATATCTGCTGCAATAACCACTTGGGTATAGAACAGCAGCTTATTGCCATCATGTACCTCTAAAATATGCACGGCATTAATTAAAATCACTGAAGCTGCGATGAAATGTAACACCCTGGCCGAGTTTTTTAATAACTCAAATGCAGGATGTACCACCGGTATAGAGTATTGGGTTTGCATAACAGTAAGTTTTGAACTGTGATGCGGCTGTAGTAATATTCCATAAGGAATTATACAATTTGTGGTTTGGCGTTTGCAGTTTGTAGTTGTTGGGCGCAAAATTGATTGAAGTCGGTTTCATCAATATGCTTTTCTTCTATCAATTGCTGAATGATGCTGTTGCTTTTAAAGTCAATAGTAAGCATGCCGTCCTTCAGTATCACATTATTCAAACTTTCCCACCTGAAAGTTTTTTTAGGAAATGAATTATACAGAATATGGGTTTCATCTGCCAGAATGGTAATCTTCTTTTTAAAGATGGTGGCAAAGCAACTGAATACAAAAACCAGCAGGCTCATCAGGTATACACCTTCCTGTAACCAAAATAAGGCAAAAAGATAGATGGGCAATTCAAGCAAATTTGAGCGACTGTCTTTTTTTGTATTGAGATAATACAACAACAGATAAATGCCTGCAGCAATAATACCCAGTATGGGCGCAATAATATTTCCGGGGAACTTAGTTACGGCATACACAATGAATGTGATCAGGTGCAATACCACTACTAACCATTCAATACGTTTATAAGAAGACTGTTTTTCCTGTTGTAAAGTGAATTGATACACTGAAGCTGCCATGCTGAAATTTATTGATTTGAAGCTACCATCAGGTTGCATAATTTCAGCAAACACCTTGCACCCACATTTTCGTCCCATTCGCTGCGGCTTACACCTACTTCCACCAAATCGAAACCAATTAGCTTTCTGCCACTTTCTAAAATGCGTTTGAATAAATAAAATACCTGTTCGGTTTCAAAACCGCCGGGTACCGGTGTACCTGTATGCGGACAAAGCTTAGGATCCAGTCCATCGATATCCAAACTGATAAAAACGTTTTGAGGCAAATGATTTACAATTTCATCAGCAATAACTTTCCAGGTTTCACCACAGAACTGGCGCTCCTTAATATCTTTATCAAAATAAGTAATGGCCCTTCCGTTGGAAGCCACCATATAATCAAATTCTTCATCGCAAAAATCTCTCACCCCTACCTGCACCAGCTTGGTAAGTGATTCCAATTCTTCCAGTGCATTGTACATAATGGAAGCGTGTGAATATTTAAACCCTTCGTAAGCTTTTCTGAGGTCGAAATGCGCATCAATATGCAGGATTCCAAATGCGCCATATTTTTCGCCAATGGCTTTATAAAATCCTAAAGGTGTGCTGTGATCGCCACCCAGCAAACCCACCAGTTTACCATCATTCAGTAAGCCTTTGGTTTGTTCATACACCCAACTGTTCAAAAAATTACTGCCTTCGTTGATCTCTTTTAAAGTTTTGCACATAAACTTATTATCGGCCACCACTTCGCCCTGAGCAATATAATTGATGTACAATTCGGCTTCCTTGCGCAGATAATCACTTTTCATCAGCACTTTTTTGTCGCTGGGTATCAGATAGTACCCGTTTTTCCAGGCATCTTTAAAATCCCTGTCGTAAAGGTCAACCTGTAAACTGGCATTAAAAACATGTTCCGGAGCCCTGGCAGTACCTGCCATATAGCTCACCGTAACCTCCCAGGGTACAGGTAAAATCACCAGTTTGGCATTATCCTGTGTAAATGTCAGGCTAAATATATTATTGTTGGGATTTCCAACGGCATTAGGGTCAAATTGGGAAAGATCGCTCATTACTGATTTTTATAAAGGGTTGCAAAGATAATGGCTGACAAACATATTATCAATGATGTGAAAAAAGACTTAATCATAACGTCAGTACAGCCGTTTTGTTATACCTTTGACATGAAAATTTAAACTATGAAGAAATCTTCTATTTTTATTCTGGTAGGCATAGCAGCTGCTATAGTAGCATTGATTGTTTTTGGCTTCCCATCCTCTGATTTTTCTACTTACGATACTATTAGCTCGGCTAAAAATAAGCAGGGCAAATATGTACACCTTATTGCTAAGCTCGACCACACACAGCCTATCGAATACGATGCCATTAAAAACCCCAATTATCTGAGTTTTAGCATTGTAGACAGTCTGGGTGCGCAAACAAAAGTGGTTTACCACAACAGTAAACCCGCCGAACTGGAACAAAGTGAGCGAGTGGTTTTACAGGGAAAAATGCAGGGAGAAGTGTTTGAATGCAAAAGCATCACGCTTAAATGCCCCAGTAAATACAAAGACGATAAGAAACAGCTGGAAAAGACGATAACTTCAAGCAATTAGAAATATTCAGGTATTTCTTTTCAGAAGTTATAACGAACGGTCTGCTGCATTGTTGAAAATTATATCACCGGAAAAGAATTGATGGCCGGAGCTGCCTGAGTGATTATGGCTGCATTATTACTTAGACAGACTAATACTCCAGGGCTACCCCAATTCCGAATTCCTAATTACAAATTACTATGTTGTTTGAAGGCGAACATTTATTACCAGGACGTATCGGACATTTTTTTGTTATCTTTTCTTTTATTGCTTCTTTAATTGCCACCATTGGCTATTTTATTGCAAGCCGCAGTTCCGACCTTCAGGATAAAAAACGCTGGATCAATTTAGCCAGAATTTCTTTTATAACCCAGCTGGCTTCGGTAATGGTAATTTTTGGCATCATTTACTATATCTGCTCTCACCATTATTTTGAATACATGTATGCTTATAAGCATGCATCCAAAGAACTGGAACCTAAATTTTTATTAGCCTGTATCTGGGAAGGCCAGGAAGGCAGTTTTTTATTGTGGACCATCTGGCATAGTATACTGGGAATAGTACTCATTATAAAAGCTAAGGAATGGGAAGCCCCTGTAATGACAATGATCAGTGCAGCTCAGGTATTTTTAGCCGTGATGATTTTGGGTATTTACTTTTTTGGTATTCGCATTGGCAGCAGTCCTTTTACCCTCACCCGCAACGAACTGGAAGGTCCTATTTTCAGTATGCCCAACTACCTCTCGTTTATTAAAGATGGTGTGGGATTAAATGTATTACTGCGTAATTACTGGATGGTCATTCATCCTCCCGTTTTATTTTTAGGCTTTGCTTCTACCATTGTTCCTTTTGCCTACGCATATGGTGGTCTTCAAACCAAACGCTATGGCGATTGGGTAAAACCTGTTTTACCTTGGGCTTTATTCAGTGCCTGTGTACTGGGTGTGGGTATTATGATGGGTGGAAAATGGGCGTATGAATCTTTATCATTTGGAGGTTACTGGGCATGGGATCCTGTAGAAAATGCTTCACTGGTACCGTGGCTCATACTGGTTGCAGGCTTGCATACCATGGTTATTTATAATGCTACCGGTCATTCGCTGAGAGCCACTTATGTTTTCTCCATTTTATCTTTTGTATTTGTTTTATACTCTACTTATTTAACCCGTACCGGTATTTTAGGTGATACTTCCGTTCATGCATTTACCGAAAAAGATGAAGTGATGAAGATCATGCTCATTCTTTTCTTTTCTTCATTTGGCATATTGCTGCTCAGCAAGTTCTTTGTTCATTACAAACAAATTCCGGCGATTCACGAAGAAGAAAAAACAAACTCCAGAGAATTCTGGATGTTTATTGGATCACTGGTATTCTTTTTATCCGCACTGTTTATTTCTGCAAAAACATCAGTGCCGGTGTATAATAAAATCTTTGGCGCTTCAATAGCACCACCCGAAGATCCTGAATTCAGCTACAATAAAGTAATGGTGCTGGTAGCTTTTATCATTGGCCTGCTTACCGCTGTGGGGCAATATTTTAAATACAAAGCCACCCCCACAGATTACATCTTAAAAAAGATTGCGCTGCCTACTGTTATTGCAGCCGTAATCACTGTATTGCTGGCCATATTTTATCCTATTACTTATTACAAACATGGGGCAGGATTTTTAGGTGCTGTATATGCTGCACTTTTTGCATCTCTGTATGCAGTTACTGCCAATGCTGTGTATATATGGAGCGGATTGAATGGCAAGCTTAAAGCGTCGGGCGCATCTGTAACACATTTGGGATTTGCATTAATGCTTGCCGGCATGCTGATTTCTTCGGGTAACAAAAAAACCATCAGCGATAATAGGGTTACCGGTATTAATATTCCTTTTGGTAAAGACAATAAGGGTAATGATATGGAAAATCCACTGGAGAATCTTACCATGCTGAGAGATGTACCTACCCGCATGGCTGATTATATGGTTACTTATACCGGAGACTCAGCTGGTAACGAAAGCGGCAGGGTGTATTACAAATTACATTTTACAAAACCCGATTCTTCTGAATCCTTCACGCTTTCTCCCGATGTGTACGTAGGCCGCAACGAATTAAAGAGCAGTAACCCCAGTACAAAAAGATACCTTACTAAAGATATTTACAGCTATATCTCCAGCATCAATCCGCAAAGCGAAAAAGATGATACTGCAAAATTTGTGATTACAGAAATTGGCGAAGGTGATACCGCTTTTTACAAGAAAGGATACATGATATTAAATGCAGTGGTTAAAAACCCAAATAATGCCAAATATCATTTTAAAGAAACTGATGCGGCGTTGATGGCCGATATTACCATTGTTAGTAAAGACAGCATGCATTATAAAGCCTATCCTTTAATTCAGGTAGACCCTACTTTTAGTACCGCTGTAGAAATTGATGATACAGTATATGCTCAAAACCTGTATCTTAAATTTGCAGGTGTAACTGAAAACAGAAAAATAAAATTAGGTATCAAGGAATCGGATAAATTCATCGATTTTGTAACACTTAAAGCTTATCTGTTTCCATACATTAATTTGGTTTGGCTGGGCTTAATTATTATGTCGTTAGGCATAATGATGAGTATGATCAAAAGAGCAAAAATTAAAGCACCAATGGCTGCTGCAATACTGATATTTATTTTTGCGTCCATGTTCTTTATGTTCTTTATAGCGCATTAATCATCTCAATACATAATTTCTGTTTATGAAAAGGCTTGCTTTCCTTGTGATTGCCGCAATAATGCAACTGCATGTATCGGCACAAAAACACCAGTTTACATTAAGTAGCAGCGATTTTTTACTGGATGGCAAACCGCTACAGATCATTGGCGGAGAAATGCATCCGGCCAGAATTCCTCGGGCTTACTGGCGGCAGCGCATTCAAATGACAAAAGCCATGGGATGCAATACTATTGCAGCATATATCTTCTGGAATTATCACGAAACCAAAGAAGGTGTTTTTGATTTCGTATCAGAGAACCGTAATATTTCTGAATTCATAAAAATTTGTCAGGAAGAACAAATGTGGGTACTGCTTCGGCCCGGGCCCTATGTTTGTGCCGAATGGGATTTTGGTGGCATCCCCACCTACCTGCTGAAATATCCCGATATCAAACTGCGCTGCATGGACAAACGGTATATGGCTGCAGCTACCCGTTACATTAATGCTTTAGCCAAACAGGTTGCCCCACTGCAATGCACCAATGGCGGCCCAATTTTAATGGTACAGGTAGAAAATGAGTACGGCAGTTATGCCAACGATAAAATCTATTTGGAAACCCTGCGGCAACTTTGGATAAAGAATGGCATCACGGTTCCTTTTTATACTGCTGATGGTGCCACACCTTTTATGCTGGAGGCCGGACATTTAAAAGGTACCGCCATTGGATTAGACAGTGGCGGCAGTGATGATGATTTTGCTCAGGCAAAAAAAGCTGACCCCGGAGTACCCTCTTTCAGCAGTGAAACCTATCCAGGCTGGTTAACGCACTGGTTCGAAAAATGGGCAAAACCTGACACCAATGATCTGAAAAAAGAACTGAACTACTTGTTACAAAATAAAAAATCATTTAACCTGTATGTGGCACATGGTGGTACCAATTTTGGATTTACTGCTGGCGCTAATTCTTTTTCACCCACACAGTTTCAGCCTGATATTACCAGTTACGATTACGATGCACCCATTAATGAACTGGGCCAACCCACGCCTAAATTTTTTATTATCCGCAATTTGATTGCACAATACAATAATCAAAAAATTGCAGCAATTCCCAAACAAATTCCGGTAATTGAAATCCCAACTGTTGACATGCAATACCAAACCAGCATTTGGGATCATTTACCTGCAGCCATAGCAACACCACAGCCGCAACCGATGGAAGCATTCGGTCAAAATCAGGGATTGATACTGTATCGAACTACATTGATTGGTCATCACAGCGGTAAATTAAAATTATGGGAGCCGCATGATTATGCGCTTGTATTTCTTGATGGGAAATTTATTGATACCGTATACCGTGATGGTGGTAACTGGACGGTTGACCTGCCCAAAACTGAAACTGCCAATCCTGTTCTGGATATATTAGTGGAAGGCATGGGCCATATCAATTTTGCACAATTTATGATCGACCGTAAAGGCATTACCGACAGGGTTACCCTAAATGGCATGACCTTAATGAACTGGCAAACCTTTCTGTTGCCAATGAATGATATTAAAAATTATACCGCTACAAAAACTGCTGCTGATAAAAATGGCTGGTTCTTTAAAGGCAATTTCACGCTTGCAGAAACCGGTGATACTTATTTTGACCTGAGTAAATACAGCAAAGGCATTGTGTATGTGAATGGCCATAACCTTGGCCGCTACTGGAATGTGGGACCGCAGCAGCATTTATATTGCCCTGCCGGCTGGTTAAAAAAAGGTAATAACGAAATTCTGGTATTTGACTTATTGCAAAACAAAGCTGTTAATGTTGCAGGAGTAAAAACGCTGGAGTAATTTGTTATTCCATTCTTGCACCAAGCACTTCACCATTTTCAACATCCACCAAAATATGTTCATCTAATGTGGTGGAAACAGAAAGGCCTATATAGTCCACATCTACCGGAAAAGTTTTGTGGGTGCGTTCTACCAGTGCAAGGGTCTGTATTTTTTTAGGATAATGATCCAGTAATGGTTTTAATGCGTACAGCATGGTGCGTCCGCTGTTGGCCACATCATCAATTAAAACAATTACGGTATTGGTAAAATCCATAGCTGTACTTAATGTTACAGCACCGGGATGCTTCTTGTCAATACCCAATTCAAGCAGTATTACATCACCTTTAAAAGTTGCAGTAAGATAGTGAAGAATCTTTTTCGCTATCACTGTGCCACTGCCCTTTATACCAATCAGTATCAGTTGCGGTTCGTCATAGTTTCGCTCTGCCACTTCCAATGCCATACGGCGCAGCTTACGCTCAGCGATTGCTGCACTTAAAATATATCTTTCTGTTGTCATTCTTATAAGTTAGTTATTTCACGAATTAGTACTAATTACACGAATTTAAATCAATTTTACACAACTACATTTTTTGGGCCATTATTCCACAAAACAGACTTGCACCCTAAACTTCTAAACCTATTAAGCAAAAAAGCTAAAGGCATAAAGCCAAAAGCACAAAACTAAACCTCTAACCATTCTAAACTTATAAACCCCTAAACTTATAATCTTCCTAACTATACCCTTGCACCCCTCCAACTCTACTCCAAAATATTTACCTTAGCTTATTAATCATTGCTTATGCATATTCTACAGCAAATTCTTTTTGTACTATTAGCAGGATCAGCCAGCTGGTTATTCGCTAAAAATATCATGCAAATACGCCGCAATATTTTACTGGGTAAAGAAGAAGATCTTTCGGACAATGCTTCGCTTCGCTGGAGGAATTTGATTTTACTGGCACTGGGACAGAAAAAAATGTTTAAAAACCCGCTTGTTGCAGTGATGCATCTGGTGGTGTATGCCGGCTTTATCATCATTAATATAGAAGTGCTGGAAATTGTACTGGATGGTGCATTGGGAACACATCGTTTGTTCTTCCCATTATTGGGTGGATTATACAGCTTCCTCATCAATTTTTTTGAAGTATTAGCTGTGGCAGTATCTGTTTTTTGTGCGGTATTTTTAATAAGAAGAAATATTATCAAATTAAAACGATTTGCAAGCAAGGACCTGAATGGCTGGCCCCGAAGCGATGCCAATTATATTTTATTTACCGAAATCATTTTGATGAGCCTGTTTTTAACTATGAATGGTGCCGACAGGGCTTTACAATTATTGGGTAGCGAACATTATCACAATACCGGCAGCTTTATTTTTTCGGGTATGCTGTCTCCTTTGTTTAACGGAATTTCTGAAAGCAGTTTAATTGTTATTGAAAGATCCTGCTGGTGGTTGCATATCATTGGCATTCTGGCTTTCTTAAATTACTTGCCTTACAGTAAACACCTGCATATTATGTTGGCATTTCCCAATGCCTATTATGCCAAATTAGAGGTGCAGGGCAAAATGCCAAATATGCAAAATGTACAAAATGAAGTGACGTACATGATGCAACCCGAACTGGCTCCTGCCGGCGACGCAGCCCCTCAAAAATTTGGCGCCAAGGATATTTTTGATTTAAGCTGGAAAAATTTATTAGATGCTTATAGTTGTACCGAGTGTGGACGTTGCAGCAGTTCTTGCCCTGCCCATCAAACAGGAAAATTATTAAGTCCACGTAAGATAATGATGAGCACCCGCGATCGTCTGGAAGTCGTGGGTAAAAATATTACTGCCAATGGCGAATTTAAAGACGATGGAAAATTATTGCTGAACGATTTTATAACTGTGGAAGAACTGCGTGCCTGCACCACCTGCAATGCCTGTGTGGAAGCCTGCCCGGTGTCGATATCACCACTAGATATCATTATTGAACTGCGCCGCTCTTTAATTATGGAAGACAGTAATGCACCACAGGAATGGAATACCATGTTCAACAGTATTGAAAATAATTTTGCCCCATGGAAATTCAGTCCCGATGACAGAGATAAATGGGCGAAAGAAATGGCATAACTATATTATCATTTTTTTATTCCGGTGAACAGTTTGCCTGTTTCGCTGTTTAAATACCTAAATTGTTATCACTAAAAATTATTTTATGCAGGTAAAAACTATCTTTTGCTGTTTTGCAATTGCTGCCACGTTTAACAGCTGTTCGGGTAATGATAAAAAGAAAAATGCTGATGATCCTAATACTGATTACCCTTCAGCATTTGCAGGGCAAACAAGAATAACAAAAGACAGCACTACCGCTGCATATAAAGTAGATAAACTGGCCGAAAAAATTGGCCGTCCATGGGCCATTATCCCTTTTCCTGGCAATCGTTTTTTAGTAACCGACAGAAGGGGCTTTATGCAACTCTTAAGTGCAGAAGGTGCCATAGTAAAAAAAATAACCGGATTCCCCGAAGTATGGAGTAAAGGACAGGGCGGATTACTGGATGTGGCTTTAGATCCGGATTTTGCTACCAACAATACTATTTACTGGAGCTTCTCGCAGCCTTTCGGTAAGGGAAATTGCACAGCTGTTGCCAAAGGCCAGATAAACGAAAATGATTCGGTGGTTCATAATCCAACCGTAATTTTTCAGGCACTGCCAGAATTAAACAGTGATCTGCATTTTGGTTCCAGATTATTATTTGATAAAGAAGGATACCTGTTTGTATCTGCAGGTGAAAGATCAAATTTGGACGGTAGAAAACAGGCTCAACTGCTGAGTAGCGGTTTGGGTAAAATATTCCGTATTACAAATGATGGTAAGCCTGCGCCGGGCAATCCATTCCTCAATCAAAAAGATTCGAAGCCTGAAATATATTCTTACGGTCACCGTAACCCGCAGGGGCTCGATATCAATCCTGTAACAGGCGATTTATGGGAAACTGAATTTGGTCCCAGAGGGGGCGACGAAGTGAATCTGATTAAACCCGGCAAAAACTATGGCTGGCCTGTTATTACTTACGGTATTGAATACAGCGGCGAAAAAGTTGGGGAAGGTATTCAACAAAAAGAAGGTATGGAACAACCGGTATACTATTGGGATCCGGTACTGTCACCAAGTGGTATAACTTTTTATACCAGCGATTCTATTCCTCAATGGAAAAACAATTTATTCATCGGCGGATTAAGCAGTATGCATATTGCCCGATTAATAATTGAAAACAATAAAGTAGTGGGTGAAGAAAGTTTATTGAGCGATAAAAAAGAACGCTTCCGCGATATTACCCAATATAATGGTGCTTTGTATACCGTTACTGATGGTGGTATGCTGTTTAGGATAAGTAAAAAATAATTGTATTCTATAACTTTTTCAAAACTGCCGTTTTTCCAAACGGCAGTTTTGCATTTAATACATAATAGGTATAAACAGGCTGTTAATTCATTCCACCTCTCATCCTTCCTCCACCATTGCCCCTTTACATTCGGTTGATATTATTACCGCCACCTGCACCCGGCGGGCGCTTGCCACCAAAACGGTTTTTAGTAATATGCAGTTTGTACACATCATTGGCAAGGTTTGTAATTTAGAAACTGCC
>JBAXET010000025.1:0-28156 GCA_037140275.1 Ferruginibacter sp.
TGGTAGTTGGTAGTTGGTAGTTGGTAGTTGGTAGTTGGTAGTTGGTAGTTGGTAGTTGGTAGATAATGGCTATGCAAGGTAAACGAAATTTGCTATTGACCACCTGCCTACCGGACAGGCTGGTTCACTATTCACCATTCACTATTCACCATTCACTATTCACTATTCCCCATTCACTTTAAAATACTTTGCCAACGAAGGAATTTTTGCCAGTTCTTTCGCTTCTATTTTAATTACAAATCGGGTAAACATAGCAAACAATACAGTGGCTGTAATTAATGAGAACCAAAGATGATCGGGATACAATTTGTTTATGCCCAGATGGATAAGAAAAATAAAAACAACAAGTACTATATAGGATACCAGTTTTTTTACAGGATAAGGAACAGGATAATATTTTTGCCCCAGCCAGTAACTGCTCAGCATCATAAATAAATAGCAACTGAATGTGGCAATGGCCGCACCGGTATAATGCAATTTTGGGATGAGCAGTACATTCAGTACAATGGTAATCAATGCACCAATAACTGTGATTGCTGCACCATACATATTTTTATCAGTAAGCTTATACCAAACACTTAAGTTATAATAGATGCCTAAAAAAATATTACCCAATGCCAGCAGGGGTACAACCTGTAAACCTTCGGCCCAGCGTTTATTTGCAAAAGTGATGAATATCCATTTAAACACATCTAAATATAAACCAATGAGCAAAAACATAAAGCAACAGGCAATCACAAAAAATTTCATGACTCTGGCATAAGTGCGCTGTGCATTTTCGTCTTTACTTTTATTAAAGAAAAAAGGTTCGGCAGCCATGCGGAAGGCCTGTATTAAAATAGTGATCAGTAAAGCTATGCGGAAAATATTGGCAAAAATCCCCAGTTCATGATCGGCCTGTTGCGCAGGAAGATCAACTACATGACGATAAATCAGCCGGCTGAGCACATCATTAATCATACCTCCTAATCCAACAATAAGTAAGGGGGCACTGTAACGCATCACTTCTTTCCACAGTACCGTATCAAAACTCAGTTTAATCTGCCTGATCTCTTTACTTAGTAAAAAAAGTGTAAAGCCGCTGCCGCACAAATTTCCTAAAAGATAATATCCCAAACCAAGGTCTTTGTTATAGATACTCTCTAAAAAACTATCCGGATGTGTACTTAAAATTTTTGGAACAACACCCAGAAAAAAAATCACCACACTTAAATTAATTACTATACCGGCAATACGTGCAAAAGCATATCTCTTGGGCCGGTTTTCCTGACGCAGTTTGGCAAAAGGTAAAGTGTTCAGGTTATCTACTGCAATAATGGCAATCATCCAAAGTACATATTCTGGATGGTTGGTAAGGTCTGCTGCGCCAATGATAGAGCCTTTAAACAGCAACAGTAAAATGGTAAACAATATACTGCTGAAAAAAAGTGAAATAGACAATGTACTATACAGTTTCTGCTTATCATGTGTTTGTGAAAACCTGAAATAGGCCGTTTCCATACCGTAAGAATACAACACATTTAAAAAAGGAATGATGGTGTACACCTGTACCAGATCGGCAGTTTTTTCGGGAAGGGCAATAAAGAAAGGCAGGGCCATATTCATTAAGTACCCCAAAAAGCGGCTTGCAATTGTTGGTACACCATACCATAAAGTTTGTCCTGCTAATTTTTTTATACCGCTCAATCCTTTTAATTTAGATTCAAATTTAGTTGTATAATTTTAATTTACCTTTAAAATACTGGTGCAACCCTTTGCAAACAAAATCTATCTTTGCATATAAAATAATGTGTATGAAATATATTGTAACCTCCTTACTATCTCTTGTTTTATTTGTTGCTGTTTCGGCACAATCACATATCGCTACTATTGAGTACGCAAAAGTCAACCGTCAGGCCGTGGTAAATGATATGCCCTTTCCCGAAAAAACAGTTCGTGATGCCATTGACAATAAAATGGGGCAGATGGGCTATAAAGGTAAAGAAGCCAAAGGCTTTACTGTGTACAGAGGTGTAAGAATGCCTGCATTGGGTACCGAATTATATGATCTGTATTTTAGTGCCGACAGAAAGAGCCGTAAGGATAAAGACAATGCTTCGCTTACCCTTATCATTTCAAAAGGGTTCGACAATTTTGTGGCCGACAGTACCGATGCCAAATTAATGGGTAATGCAAAGGCTTATTTAGACAGTATTAAATTAATGATTGCCGCTTACGATCTGGAACAGCAGATTATAGCGCAGGAAGATGCGGTAAAGAAAGCAGATAAGAAATACAATAATTTACTGGATGATGCCGCCAGTCTGGAAAAAAAGCGCAAGAGTATTGAAAAAGATATAGAAGACAATAAAAAAGATCAGGACAATCAACAAAATGAACTGGCTAAAGAACGGCAGATTTTGGAAACCTTAAGGGCTAAACGCAAACTGTAAATTATTTTTCGGCATAGCGGGCAGACTTTGTCAGCGTGGTATCCGTAAGCGTAAATAAAAAACTCATCAAATTATTCTTCTCCGCATTGCTTATGGCAATGCGGTTTTTTAATGCACTGTCTAAAGTAGGCTGTGTGGTTACAATTGCGGTTCGGTAATGATCAATGGCCTGGCTAATGGTATAATACCTTCCGTCGTGCATATAAGGAAAAGTAAGGGTGAGGTTACGCAGACTGGGCACTTTAAATTTTAACGAATCGTTTTTATCGCCGGTGATTCTCATCCTGCCAAAATCGTTTAAAAAACTGTTTACCATTAACCCGTTATTGCGAAATGAAAAGTCGGTAAACAAGGGTTCTTTGTGGCAACTTTCACATTTGGCTTTAAAAAAATTATAGCCGTTTTGTTCATTCAGCGTAAAACTGGCTTCCCCTCTTTTTACTTTATCGTATTTACTGTTGTACGACACAATCGATCCGGTAAACTGTGCCAAAGCTTTCAGCATTCTCTGGCTGTTGATGATCGGGCTCCCAAATGCAGCTTTAAATAATTTGGGATAAGCCGTATCTGTTCGTAATCTTTTTAACACCGTATCTAAATTTGATGCCATTTCATTTTTAGCGGTTAGGGGGCCCAGTGGTTGCACTTCAATATGGTTGATGCCGCCATCCCAGTGCAGTAAGGGCATCCATGCTAAGTTAAATAAGCCGGGTGCATTGCGGGTGGTAAAACTATTATCGAAACCATGGCTGAAATCATGATCGTAAGAAGCAAATGCGGCAAACTGCTGGTGACAGCTGGCACAGGGGAAATTGCCATCCTGGCTTAAACGGCCATCATAAAATAATTTTTTACCCAGCTGAAATCCCTGCTCGGTTAATGGGTTATTGGCATAAATATTTTTGGGTGGTGCCGGCCATCCTTTTGGAATGGTGAGTTGCAGGGGAGTGGGGGCAAGTGTAACTGCATCTCCTGCTTTAATGGCATAGCTTGTACCAATGGCAGCAAGTATAATAATCAGTATCGGTATAACTACTCTGCGTTGCAGCATTATTGGGTAACAATATTTTTTATTCGAAATAGTTTGCTGTAATTATCGGCAATTTTTTTTGCCAGCTCACCCGGTGTGGTGCAAACCGGTGTTGTTACAATGCTGATATCATTTGGCTGCTGCCACCATTTATTCAGATCGGCTTCAATAAAAATGGTTACGGTTTTATTGGGGTGAATGGTCAATAGTGAACCTGCCTGTCCGGTAGGCAGGTGGTCAATGGGGAGTGGCAGAGAAATATTTTTCAACACATTATTCATTCCGCTGAAACCGCCGATATGATATTCAAAGCGGTTATTTACCTGTGAAGATGCTGCAGAACTACCTTCAAATTTAGCCATGATATAACCGCTGTTCCAGGTCCAGAACATGCCATTCATGGGGTCTAATGCATTGGATTGTGCACCGCTTACATTGTGCAGACTGTCTACCCCTAATAAAAAATTAACTGAAGTATAGGTGCCGGGCTTGCAGGAGATGGAAAATATTTTTGATTCAGGATTGCTTTCGTCTACCAGCTGATAGTTTTCTTTTTCAGCAGTCTTTAATGCATTGGCCAGTGTAATATGGCTGATATAATATTTTAAATTTTTAATGCTGTAGCTTTCTCCAAAAGGGTTACTGTACATACTGTCGTTTAAAACAACGGGTACTCCCTTAACTGTATTGATAAAAACAAATTGTATGGTGCCTTTATCTGCAGAACCGGACTGAGAAAAACTCTTTGTACTGCACAGTAACAGTAGAAAATAATATAACAGGATATTTTTTTTCATAGCAGGCTTACCAAATATCGCGACTTACTTTTTTTCTGAAATCTTTTACCGCACCGATCTTCTTTTTATTTTCAATGCGTTTTTCTTTAACGGCTTTAGGTATTTTGGTGGGCTTTCTTTTTTTAGGAACGATCAATGCTTTGGCAACAATAGCATTCATTTTTGATACCACTTTTTCTTTATTGCCCAGCTGGCTGCGTTCGGTCTGGCTTTTTACTAATAGATATCCATCGGCATTAATTTTATTAGCTAATTTTTCTTTGATCAGATTTTTTTGTTCTGTAGTAAATAATGAAGATTGATCTATTAGCCAATAGCCTTCCACCATGGTCTCTACCTTGTTTACATTTTGGCCGCCTTTGCCACCGCTTCGGGCAGTTTTAAATTTTATTTCTGCAGATATATCTGTCATGTGAACAAATTTACCGATAAAAAGAGGCATTTTGCAGCCAGATTCTGTTTATTTAGGTCTATAATTTTAATAAGCCGGATTTTTTTAGGATTTTTGCAGTTATCAATCAGACAGTACATGAGGTCAGCTATATATAATTCATTAACCGAACGAAAACAACAGGGTAAAAAGTCTTTTGCCGTGCTCATCGATCCAGATAAGGTGAACGATAGCAATATGGATCAATTGATCCGTCTGGCTGTTGAAGCAAAAGTGGATTATTTTTTGGTGGGTGGCAGTCTGGTCATCTCCAGTTATCTGGATGAATGTATACAGCAGATCAAACAAAATTGTGCTATTCCCACTATTTTATTTCCGGGCAGTCCCAGTCAGGTGAGCAAATATGCCGATGCTTTATTGTACTTATCATTGATCAGCGGCCGTAATGCCGATCTGCTGATTGGCCAGCATGTAATCAGTGCGCCGGTGGTAAAACAGAGCGGACTGGAAATTATGCCTACCGGTTATATGGTGATTGATGGTGGTGCACCAACCACGGTATCGTATATCAGCAATGCAGCGCCTATTCCGGCCGATAAAAATGAAATTGCCATGTGTACTGCTATGGCCGGAGAAATGCTGGGCATGAAATTAATTTATATGGATGCCGGCAGTGGTGCGCAACGAGCCATTACCGAAAGCATGATTCAAAAAGTAGCTTCTTGTATTGAAGTGCCCCTGATCGTTGGCGGTGGCATTATAGAACCCGAGAAAGCCTACTTAAACTGCAAAGCTGGAGCCGATGTAATTGTGGTGGGCAATGCCATTGAAAAAGATCCCAATTTAATTAAGGAAATGGCTGCTGCCGTGCACGGGGTGGCAGTGAAAGTGTAATATTTATGGCCGTTCTTTACCTGCCGGAGCGACAACATACCATTCGAAAGGGTTGCCAACCTTTCAAAGGTTGGCAACCCTGATTAACCGAATTTCCCCTTCATTTTAAACTATTGTTCCCTCTCCCCGTTATACTGTTACAGGAAACAGCATTCCTGTTTAGGTAGATAATGAAACAGTATACAACAGCAGCCATCAAAGATTTAGACCGGATTTACCGGGCCAATTTCATCAACAGCATCACTGGATTTAAGCCGGGTAATTTAATTGGCACCATTAGTAAAAACGGCATTCCCAATCTGGCCATATTCAGCAGTGTGGTGCATTTAGGTGCCGATCCGGCATTGATTGGATTTATTCAACGGCCGCTGACTGACACTTCACATACTTATAAAAATATAATGGATACAGGAGTGTATACCATTAATCACATACATCATGCCATTGCAGAAAATGCCCATTATACCTCTGCAAAATTTGATGCTGGTATTTCTGAATTTGATGCCTGCGGATTAGCAACCCAATACATAGAAAATTTTGCAGCGCCTTTTGTAAATGAAAGCAGTATTAAGATGGGTTTGCAATTGGTAGAAACCATTCCCATAAAACACAATAATACTATTTTGGTTATCGGCAGCGTTCAGCATATTCTTTTGGAAGATGATATACAGGAACAGGATGGGACTATCAATTTAGCAAGCGCAGGAACCATTGCCTGCAGCGGACTGGATACCTATTATACCGCAACCAAACTGGCACAGTTTCCTTATGCAAAAACAGATCAGTTGCCCTGGGGGTAAAATTGTTTCAAGATAGGCTATATAAAGCGGAGTTCCGGTCGGTGAGACATCGACCAGGGAGAAGACAATAAAACTAAAATACCCTTCTAAGGGTATAGCATTTCATTTTGTTTTTTACTTGATTTGTAAAAAAAAAACATGAAAAATATTCTCCTTGTCTTTTTATGTCTGCTTTCACTTGATGTTGCAGCGCAAACCATCACCATTGATCCTGCTTTACAACAGGCCTATCTGCCCAAAGAAGTTAAGGGGCTTAATATTGGTATGACAATTACGGCATTGAAAGCTGTACATCCCGGAGCTGCTATACCCGCAGATGGCATTTTAGGATATTACGAAGAACATTTTACTGCGGGCGATATTGCAGATATCACTTATCAGACTGCAGGAGAAGACAGCGCTGTTTATGAATTCATCATTGAATTCAAAAGCAAAGAAAAAGCTATTGCCATTGCAAAACAGTTATATAAAACTCCCAATGCAGTGGAAAAAGGATTTCCGTTAAGCTGGAAATTTAAATTAAAAGATGGTCTGGTTTTGAAATGCTGGGTCTATAAAAATAAAATTTGCATTGCCGATAACAGACAGTTTGATTATTAAAGTATAATCTGATTTAATTGTACAAAAGCCTCAGCAATTGCTGAGGCTTTGTTGTAAAAATGTTTGTGCAATAACTGTATAAAGTTATTAAAAGAAGAGTTCTTGTCGCAGGAACACCAATAAGATTGGAAAGTGCCATTGCCGGAAAGACGGTAAGGCGGTGAGAAAGATTTCCGTCTTCCCGCCTTACCGGCTAATGTTGTATTTAGGCAGGTAGAAAAAATGCAAAGAGCACAAGGAGAAAAAGAGTTAAAAGAGTGTATAGTCTTTCTCTTTGTGCTCTTTTTCTCTTTTAACCTCTTAGCCATTTTCTTCTGCGGCATTCTGCGGGAAATTGACATGCAAATTCCCGTAGGTGTTCCACCGGCGATGGTGAAAAACAAAAGGCCTCAATTACTGAGGCCTTAATGTAAAATTTGTATTCTTATTTCTTTATTTCAATTTCTCCACTCTTGCAGGTGTATCCTTGCCACTTACAATAGATTTACTGCTTAATGCAACGGCCTTAATGATCTCGGCCATATTGTTCATGTCCAGTGTACCAATCTCATCACTTTGTTTATGATAGTTGGGTTCATCATTGGGTGCTTCTTCCATTTTGCTGGTAGATATGGTATGTGCAGGAACACCTAATGCGGCAAGGGTGGCATTATCGCTGCGGTAAAATAAATTTTGTTTGGGATAAGGATCGGGCTCAAAATGAAATTTAGATCCGGTTAAATTGGCCTGTAAAATCTTGCCCATATCACTTTTTTCGTAACCGGTAATATAGGCGCTGTTGGTACCCCATTTGCTTTCGGTGCCAATCATTTCTATATTGAACATGGCCATCACTTTGTCGGCATTCATTTGTTTGCTGAAATAACGGCTGCCAAAGCCACCAATTTCTTCTGCAGTAAATGCCACAAAAACCAAACTGCGCTCATTATCTTTTTGTGCACTGAAAAATTTAGCCAGCATCATTACGGCAGTTGTACCTGCGGCATCGTCATTAGCGCCGTTGTATATTGAATCCATATTCTTATCGGGCTTGCCAATACCCAAATGATCATAGTGTCCGCTGAATACAACAAACTCATCTTTTTTGCTTTTACCGGGAATAATGCCTACAACATTTTTTAAATGCTGTTCGGTTAACTGATTTTTAATATGCAGGTTAATAGAAGATGGATTGAGGTTACCGGTTAAAATAAATATCTGGGAAATGGCAGACTGAAATTTAGCATTGCCTGCAAAACGCTGAATGCCTTTAAAACGTTTGGCATGTGCAGTATCTACCAATACCAATACATTGGTTTCTTTATCAAAAACAGGGAATACGATTGTAGAAAAATCATCCTCTTTTTTAACAATTACTATTTCATAATCTTTTAAAGAACTGATATTGATCTCGGCAGAAGTGGTATTGGCAGCTACATTGCCTGCATTCAGACTGTCGGTATCCAACATGCCTTTTATTTCAAAGGGCTTTGCCTTGGCCATTACAAATTCCTGAAAATAGTTTTTGTTATTGCCAAAAAATTGCAGTTTGCTTTTAGTAAATTCTGCTGCAATAAAATCAGCAGCTTTATCAATACCGGGCGTAAAAGTTTTACGGCCCTGCATATCATCGGCACTAAGAATTTTTTCTATCCGCTCCACTTCAGCGGGGTTAATGATTTTATCAATTTGCTGCGATACAGCAGTAAATCCGCTCAGCATGAATGCCGATGCCAGCAACACTTTGTTTAATAACATGTAAATAATTTAGAGTGATATAAAATACAAATGAAGTAACAATTTAAACCTGTCAACCAACAACTGTCAACTAACAACTTTTTACAGACTCATCATCTCCTTAAACTTCACCGCCTGTCTTCTGCTCACTTCAATTTTTTCGCCAGCATGTAATTCTAACAGCAGGCCGCCATTAAAATAAGGTTCAATTTTTTCAATCATGCGAAGGTTAACGATATGTTTACGGTTAGCACGGAAGAATACTTTTTCATCCAGCCTTTCTTCCAGCGCATTCAGCGATTTTAAGATAAGTGGCTTGTTGGCACCAAAAAATACTTTGGCATAATTACCCACGCTTTCAAATAAACGCACTTCGCCCAGTTTTACAAACCAGCAGCGCTCACCATCTTTTACAAAAACCTGATCAGCTTCGGTAAGCAGGCCCCGGTTGATACCAGCCATGGTGGCCGCCATTTCTTTTTCTTCGGCCTGCTGTAATTTTTGTAATGCATCTGCAAGGCGCTTGGGCTCTACGGGCTTCATCAAATAATCCAGTGCATTTACTTCAAAAGCTTTTAAAGCGTATTCATCGTAGGCAGTGGTGAAGATCACATGTGGTGCACGTTCTAATTCCTGCAGCATATCAAAACCGGTTTTGCCCGGCATTTGAATGTCTAAAAAAATAAGATCGGGTGAAAGGTTCTCAATTTTTTCTAATCCTTCGGCAGCATTGGCGGCTTCCCCAATCACTTCAATTTCCGGAAAATCGAGTAATAGTTTTTTAAGTTCGTTTCTTGCTAAACGTTCATCATCAATAATTATAGCTTTCTGCATTGTTCTATACTTTTTGTTGAATTATTTAAATAACAACGGGCATGGTTACTTTAGATTCTACCATATTGTCATTCATATTTCTGATTGCAAATGTGGCTTTGCCCTGATACATCAGGTTCAGTCTGTCTTGTGTACTTTTTATACCAAACCCATCGCCATTGATATTGGGGGTTAATTGGCCGGTATTTTGCACCAGCAATTCCAGATGATCATCTTTAAAATCTGCTACTATTCTTACTTTACCACCATTAACTAATTTACTGATGCCATGTTTGATTGAATTTTCTACCAGTGTTTGCAGCATCATAGGGGGCACCGGCTGACCCAGTGTATCAGGGTCAATATCCATTTCTACCTGCAGGCGTTCTTCAAAGCGCATGTGTTCCAATGCCAGATAATCTTCCACAATATTCAGTTCTCTTTGCAATGTAACAGTTTCCGATTTTTCGGCATGCATGCTGCTGCGTAAGATATTACTCAGTTCGGTAATGGCTTTTCTTGCCCGTTCAGGATTTTCGTCTACCAGTGCCCGTATACTGTTTAAAGAATTAAAAATAAAATGCGGGTTAATATGCGATTTAATGGTTTTTAATTCCAGTTCTTTTACGGTGCTTTCCAGTCTAAGCCGGTCCAGCTGGTCTTTACGGTTTTTCTCTACATAGTGATATACGATGTAGGCCAGAAACCAGAGAGCAATCAGTAAAATATTTTGATAAATCTGTATGGGTTCAGATTTGTCTTCAAATTTCCATGTGCCCTGCTTATCGCGGTACCAGCCGGTATTTTTCCTGATATCAGAGATCACTTTTAAGCCCAATGAATCTCTGAAAGGAGTTGCGCTGTAATACGACACTTTATCTAATCCTGCATCGGCTTCAGATTTCAGTGCTTTATCTAATTTATATTTCCTGATAAAATTATCAAATGAATAAGGTACTCTTTTCTCCACACTGTCTTCTGCATAAAATAGCAGCAGTGAAGTGGTAATGATACCAATAATGAATAAGCCTAAAAATTTATTGAAAGAAAACCTGAGCCAGTGTGTTTTTTTAATGATGGTTCTTAAAAGATGAGTAGAGAGAATACCGGTAATAAAAAAAATTGCCATACTAAACAGGTATTCGTTTTCACCACCATGCTGGGCAAACTGTTCCCTAAATACCACCAGGTTAAAATATACATTAAAGAGGCAAAATATGCCCCATCCCAAAAACTGGCATAACCAGTACCTGATATTCACTTTACCCATAATACAAATCTATAGTACAATATAGTTAAAATACCGCCAGATTTGATTAATGGCGATATGCGGTGGTGGGAGGCTGATATTTTGCTATAGTATTTTAAAGTAATATCACTACTATACAAATAGCTTAAAATAAAACCCGGCAATGACCGGGTTTTATTTGTTGTAGTGTAGTGATCCAAATTAATCAGGCATTAAAAGCAGCTGCAAATTCTTTTGCAAAAGTTTCCAGTTTAATACTGCTTAATACCGGTTTTTTTTTCAGGTAATCTTCCTGCATTTTGCCTTCTCTTATTGCACGACCCATTACAGTATAGCCTTCTGCCATGGTTTCTTTAAGTCCGGCTTGTTTCATACCTTCTAAAGTTTGTTCATCTGTAAATTCCACCCATGGAATGCCGGGTTTACCAATGGCATCACTTAGTACAGCAGCTATTTCTGCGCCTGTTCTTTCATCACCAGCAATATAACGTACAGAAATACCGGTAAAATCTAAAGCCAGTAATTCTTCTGCAGCTGCAGCCGCAATATCGCTGGTATGTACCAATGCCAGTTTTTCGGTACCGCCCCCTAAATTACCACCCATAATATTCATGCCTTTTATCATTGGTATTTGTGCAAAAAGATTGTACATAAAATAAGAGGGGCGCAATACTTTAATATTGGCAGTACTGTGTTTTTTCAACAAGCCTTCAAAATCTGCCAGGCCGTCAACGGGACCGGTAGCATTACCCAAATGTGCACCAATGCTGCTTAATACCACCATATGAGCAATGTTATTGGCAGTGATGGCATCAGTATAATTTCTTGCCACGGTGTTTTGATAATGTCGGAAATTTTCTGCTGCCATATTGGGTGGTATCATAGCATAAACTGCATCTGCTCCGGCAAAGCTTGCTGCTACAAAAGCGGCATCTTCAACCGAACCTATGGCAGCTGTTGCCCCTTTGCTCACCAACCCTTTAAGTTTTTCTGCATTACGGCCAATTACAGTTACCTGATGGCCTTCGCTTAATAATTTTTCTGCTACGGGAGCTGATATATGTCCTGCTCCGCCAGTGATTACATACTTCATTGTTTTTGTTTTTATTGTTTAAATATATTTGTATATACAAATTAAAGGGTAAAAAAATCAACCCAGTTTGTCGGTCAGTTTATTAATGTTTTGTACCATGCGCATACTTTCTTCTGTACCCAGTATGGCGGTATACTGTTTGTAAAAATCTTCCATACAGTGTTTCATTTTAGGCAACAGTTCTTTTCCTTTTGGTGTAGGGTATACATTGGTGATCTTTCCTTCTGTAGTACGCACTACCAGTTTTTTATCTTCCAGCTTTTCAATCAGTCTGGTTATGGTGCTGGGTGTTAACTGCATTTCTTCAGCAATGCTGCCGGGTTGTGCGCCTGGATTATCCAGTACCATCATCAGCAAATAGGCATGACTTGGTGCAAGCCCTATTGGCTTCCACTTGTCCATTGCAATTTTTTCCACTTTACGCGCCAGGGCATTGGTGGAAAAATAAAGACATTTACTAAAGCGGCTGTCAGACGATTTCATTTGCAGGGCAAAGATAAGGGCATTTTGTTTGTATGTACAAACAAGAATTGATTTATTTTTTTGAGGGCTGTTTTGCAGAGGGTTGCCCACCTTTAAAAAACAAACAATGATAGCTACTTACTTTTCAAAGGTTAGCAACCCTGTTCAGAGCATGTTGCGAAGAAGCTTGATATCTCTTACTTAAAATTTGCTAATTTTACCGTATGGCGAACCCCAATTTAAATAACGAAGGAGAATTTGCAGACAAGGATTTTGAAAATACCATCAGGCCCTCGGCCATTGATGATTTCAGCGGTCAGCCACAGATTATTGAGAATATTACCATTTTTATAAAAGCAGCTAAGCTAAGGGGTGAAGCACTGGATCATATTTTATTTCATGGCCCTCCCGGTTTGGGTAAAACCACTTTATCAAGAATTGTAGCCAACGAATTAGGGGTAAATATTAAAGAAACCAGCGGCCCGGTAATTGAAAAGCCGGGCGACCTTGCTGGCTTACTCACTAATTTAGAACCCAACGATGTGTTATTTATTGATGAGATTCACCGCCTGAGTACTGTGGTGGAAGAATACCTTTACGCTGCTATGGAAGATTACCGTATTGATATTATGATCGACAGCGGTCCAAATGCAAGAAGTGTGCAGCTCACTTTAAATCCTTTTACATTAATTGGCGCCACCACAAGAAGCGGATTATTGACTGCGCCTTTACTGAGCAGGTTTGGTATAAAATCAAGATTAGAATATTACGATGCCAAAACCCTGAAGAATATTATACTGCGTTCCTCTAAAATATTGGGCACTAAAATTACCAGTGATGCTGCAGCAGAAATATCAGGCCGCAGCAGGGGTACACCCCGTATTGCCAATGGCTTATTAAGAAGGGTAAGAGATTTTGCGCAGGTGATTGGTAATGGGGTTATTGATTTGGGAATAACAGAGCATGCATTACGGGCATTAAATGTAGATGCATACGGACTGGATGAAATGGATAACCGCATCTTATCTACTATAATTGAAAAATTTAAAGGCGGGCCTGTGGGTATTACCACTATTGCCACTGCCGTTGGCGAAGAAGCCGGAACCATTGAAGAAGTATATGAACCCTTTTTAATTCAGGAAGGATTTTTACAACGTACTGCAAGGGGAAGAGAAGCAACTGAAAAAGCCTACAGGCACTTAGGAAAAGTGCCGCACATTGGCGGCACTCAAAACAATTTATTTGGCAGTTGATTTATTCCGACACTACCAGTCTGAAGCCATTACCATGAATATTTACAATTTCAATGGTAGTATCTTCTTTTAAATATTTACGCAGCTTGGCAATATATACATCCATACTACGACCATTAAAATAAGTGTCGCTGCCCCATATTTTTTTCAATGCCACTTCACGGCTCAGCAAATCATTTTTGTATTCACTCAGCATTTTCAGCAGTTCATTTTCTTTTGGCGATAATACCTGCACTTTACCATTAATGGTTAGCTCACGTAAACGCGGATTGAAGTGATAACCGCCCAAATCAAATTCGGCATTCACTTCTTCGCGGTGCATTTCTTCATTGCGTTTTAATATGGCTTTAATTTTATGCAGCAATACTTCACTGTCGAATGGTTTGGTGATATAATCATCTGCACCCAGTTTATAACCCTGAATGATATCGTCTTTCATTGTTTTGGCACTTAAAAAGAATAAGGGCACATCCGGGTTAACATCCCTGATTTCTTCTCCAAGTGTAAAGCCATCCATATTGGGCATCATTACATCCAACAGGCAGATATCGAACTTTTCACGCTGAAAAGCAGCTAATCCCAATCTGCCGTCTCTTTCTAATATTACGTCGTAATCGTTCAGCTCTAAATAATTCTTTAATACCATGCCAAGGTTGGCATCGTCTTCACAAAGTAATATTTTCGGTTTTACTGCTTCCATGTTTATAAGTTTATTAGCAAATAAAATTAATTCAAATTTAGTATAGCGAATATAGTGCCTAATTTTTTGTTAAAGGTGTTTTTTGGAAAGAAGTCAATAAGTCATTGGTCATTGTCAGTAAGCTAAGGTTGCATACTTCTTAGCCGGCGGCTTTATTGTTACCAATGCTTTTTATATAGGCATTCAATAGTTTATGACAAAATACGAGCCTGTTTAAAATAGCATCATATTCTATTGCTGAAATTAAACCACGGTTGAATGCTTTTTGATTTGCTGCTTTGGTTTCAAATAAAGAACCGCGTGCATACCAACAAAATTGCCTGTTTTCTTTATAATGAAACCTGCCATAGCCTTCGGCAATATTTAGTCCTATAGAATCTGCAGACCGGATAATTTGGTCACCTAAGGATTTTTTTGCAAAGTATTCCCATTTACTAACGGTGTTCCATACTAGTTCACCAATATCCATGGCTGTTTTGTAGACTTCAAAGTCTTCTAAAGGAATCATAGGGATCAATTAAAGGTAACGGATATAATAATGTAGCATTCGAGATAGAGCCAATGACTCAATGACTAATGACTACAAATTTGTAACTTTAATATACTTCTTATCAGTAAGAGTTTTTAAAAATACTACCAGGTCTTTCTTCTCCTTATCAGTAAGGCCTAAAGGTTTTTTTAAAAGGTCGTCGGTATTAACCCCATCAGGTACAAATTTTTGCGGATCGTTATAATAGTCCACAACTTCTTCGAGCGTTTTAAACATGCCATTATGCATGTATGGAGCGGTAACTGCAATATTTCTTAGTCCGGGTATTTTAAATTTTCCTTTATCGCTTTCTTTTTTGGTGATGTTATACAACCCTGGATCGTTAAGGTTTTTGTTGTTATATAATCCAATATTTCTAAAATCATCAGTGGTAAAATCTTCCATACGGTGACAGTCGAAACATTTGGCTTTATCACCAATAAAAATTTGCCGGCCCCGCTCTTCCTGTGCGGTAAACTTTTTAAGGTTATTGCTCCAATCATCAAATTTGCTGTCAACAGTCTCTAATGTTTTTTCATAAGCTGCAATGGCAGCACCTAAATTATTTGAATCAGGCGCTTGTTTGAATACCATTTTAAAAAGTCGTTTATATTCGGCAGACTGATTCAGTCTTGTAACAGCATTCTCAATGGTCAACCCCATTTCATCAGTATTTTGAATGGGCATCAGCGCCTGTTCTTCAAGTGTTTTTGCTCTGCCATCCCAGAAAAAATATGGCCTGTTCTTCATGTTTAACACAGAAGGTGTATTGCGTTTGGTGAGTTTACCTTCTATGCCATTACTGAAAGCCATGGTATCGGCAAATGCATACTGCGGCTTATGACAGCTGGCGCAGCTAACGCTACTGTCTTTCGATAATATTTTTTCAGAAAATAGTTTATTGCCCAGCATTTCTTTTGTGTAAGGCACAGTAGTGGCAGGGTATAGCGTGAATGCAAAAATGCCAATTGTGCTAAGCAAAAGCAGCGGAGCAGTAATAACTTTCATGCTGTAAAAATAAATAAGCCATCCCGTATTTGAGATGGCTTATTTTACATTACTTAAAAAAACTTATTTAAAGTCGGCTTCTGTTACACCTTCATTTAATTTAATATCACTGTAATTAAATGTAAGTTCCTGTGTAGCCATACTTCTGGTTATTTGTGTCGGAAACATAATGGCTCCAAATTTTTTGTAGTTTTTATATTCAATGGTGATTGGTAAATCTGTATCACCCTGTTTGTTGGTAGTTTCTTCCTGTAACAATAAACCTGTTTTCATTGAGTATTGCTGTACAGAAGTGCGGCCACTTGGCATTACTACTTTTAAACGGTAGGTCTCTTCATCATTTACTTTTCCTTTACCTACATATTCTGTTTTGTAGTCTGCTGTATTGTAAAATAATTGTGTAATCACCCCTTTGTCATCCTGTTGTTCTTTAATTTCATCCGGCGTCATATCTTTTTTGTTAGGCCCTTGTTGTTGGAAACCGGTGGTGCCATTAAATACAGCTTTAAATACAACCATTTGTCCCATTTTAAGCTCTGTAGCTATTTTATTGGGATTCATGTGCAGGTCTTTTCCTGTAAATTCTCTGCCCATCATTTCCATGCTGATACTGGCAGAAATAGTGTTTATTTTTTTCACTTCTTCTTTACCGCCAATAGCTTTCAGATAATCTTCAATTATACTGTATCCCGAAACGGCATCTGATGTTTTTGCTGTTTCATCCACTTTTACTTCTTTTACTTCATCAGCTACAGGATCGGCATATTTATCATATTTTTTGATAGGGAATCCCAGTCTTGCCAGATTGGGCAAAATCTTTTTACCATTACCTACAATTACGATTCTGGAATTTGACTCATTAAAAAAAGTGGTAGATACCCTTTTAATATCATCCAGTGATACAGCATTTATTTTTTGCAGATAGGTTTTGTAAAAATCTTTTGGCAAATTGTTGATCAGAATATTGGCTGCATAAGTGGCAGTTGTAGCCGGATCTTCCATACGAAGTGCATAAGAGCCATTGTATTTTGCTTTGGCAATATCCAGTTCTTCCTGAGTCATCTTGCCATCCCTCATGTTTAAGATCTCTTTAATCATTTCATTTAAAGCACTGTCTACTTTTTCAGTACGTACAGCTGCTCCTGCTTTAAATAAACTTTGAAAACGGCCGCTTCCCACACTTGAATAGGCACCATAAGTAAATCCGTGTTTTTCACGCAGGTTCACAAATAATTTACTGTCGGCACCACCGCCTAAAATTTGATTGGCCAGTAACAAGGCATGATAGTCTGCACCGTTCATTGGATTTTTTACCAGATTTCCCATGCTTAATTCTCCCTGTACTGCAGTAGGTAAATCAACAAAATCAATTTCTGTTTTATCAGGATTGGCCACATCACCTGCTGATGGTTGATCTAATTTTCTGCCCGTCCAGCTGCCGAATGCCTTTGTTACAAGTGCTTTTGCTGCAGCCGGAGTAATGTCTCCAACAAAAGTGAGGTAAGAGCGGGACGGAGTGATATAATTTTTATAACCCTCTTTAATATCTGCAAGGGTTAATGCTTTCACCGTTGATTCGGTGGTAAATTCACCCATAGCAGTTTCTTTGCCATAGTTTAATGCCATCGACACCCTGCCTGCTATAGCGGCCGCACTTTTTTCATTGCTTTTTAAACCGGTGATGGTTTGTGAGCGCAATTTTTCAAATGACTCTTCCGGAAATGAAGGATTTCTTAATCCATCTGCCATCAGCATAAAGGCTTTGTCGAAATATTTTGTGAGTGCACTAACAGCGCCACCGCCAAAATTCAGGCTTACATCTGCGCCAATCATATCCACTGCTTCATCAAATTTATCTTTAGGCATAGTAGTGGTACCTTCACCCAGCATACCACCCATTAGGTCGAGTGCGCCTGCTTTTTTCCCTTCTTTAATGGGCCCTGCATCAATACTTAATGTGGCCCTTACTTTAGGCAGTTTATGATTTTCCACTACCAGCACTGTCATCCCATTGGGCATATTAAATACCACCGGATCTTTAATTGAAATAACAGGGGCAGCGCCTGCAGCAGGCTTTTTACTCCGGTCAACTTTAATTTGTGCAATAGTATTTTGTAACATCAAAATACCTAAAGCAACTATAATTATTTTTTTCATTTTTTCTCTTTTATAATGCTTTTACTAAATTATTTTTTTGGCAGATAGTACAATACCACCCGTTGATTTTTGTTCAGGTATTTTTTCGCAACATTCATAATATCCTGTCTGGTTATTTTTCTCAGTTCATCCAGTTCGGTATTAATTTCGTTGGTGTTTTTATAAAACGTGTAGCCGTCTGCAAGATTTTCTGCAACACCTAACATACGGTTGTTTTTATCAACAAAATCGTTTTCAAACTGGTTTTGCAGTTTTGTAAATTCATCTGCCGTAATCAGCTGATTTTGCAGTTTGTTTACTTCTTCATCAATATCTTTTAATAAAGTATCTAAAGGAGTGTCGTTGTTAGGTAAAGCATAGGTAATGTAAGCTCCGTAATCTTCCAGAGAGTAACTGAATGAGCCTACCTGCAGTGAATTTTTCTTATCATCCACCATCTTTTTAAACATTCTGCTGCTGTTGCCCTGACTTAAAACTGCTGATGCCATTTCAAGTGCTTTGGATTCCTTGCTGGTCATACCTGGTATGCGGTAAGCCGCCATTATTGCCGGTATCTGAATATTATTATCGTAAGCGGTATCAACAATTTCTTTGGTAATGGGCAGGTCTTTAATAGTCTGACGAGCCACTGGTGCCCCTGTAGGTATTTCGCCAAAATAGCTTTCTACCATGGTTTTGGTTTTTGCAATATCTATATCCCCTGCAATAACCAGTACCGCATTGTTGGGTACATAAAACTTTTTGTTGAAAGCTTTAAACTCATCCAGCGTGGCAGCATCCAAATGTTCCATACTACCAATGGTTACCCAGTTATAAGGATGTTTGGTAAATAAACGCCTCATGATCTCCGAAACAAAATTGCCATATGGCTGATTGTCCACCCGCAACCTTTTTTCTTCCTTTACTACTTCGTTCTGTGTTTTTACACCTATCTCATTAATTACCGGATGAAACATTCTTTCGCTTTCCAGCCATAGGCCTGTTGCCAATTGGTTAGAAGGGAATACTTCATAATAAAAAGTCCTGTCCTGTGTGGTATTGGCATTGTTTTGTCCTCCGTTGGCACTCACAATTTTCATAAATTCACCACGCTTGATATTATCGGAACCTTCAAAAAGTAAGTGCTCAAAAAAGTGCGCAAAACCGGTACGGTTGGTTTGCTCATCTTTACTGCCCACATGGTACATAACAGATACTGCAACCACGGGAGCAGACTTGTCCTGGTGTAATACCACGTGCAGACCATTTTTTAAATTGTATTCGGTAAAAGCCACTTTTTGTGCGGTGGCGGTAATGGCCGATGCCATCAGGGAAAAATACAGAAAACCTTTTTTCATAAAAATATAATTAGGGAACAAAAATATGTACATTTCCGCAGGTGAAATGCAAAATCTCAAATTCTTGATGAGTGGTGAATGAGATTGACAGAACTAGTAAAAAGAGTAATAAAATCTGAAAGCCGAACACCCTTTCAGATTTTGATTAACGTAATTTGATCACGAATAAAACTTTGTAACTTCCCAAAAAATTTAACCATGCCAAATAAAGACGCTTTTGTACAGGCCATAAAGGAAGGCTATACATTCAAAGGAGAATTTGTAAAAATAGGGGCGGCAGTTTTAGACGGTGAAGTGGTGGCTGATGCGCCAATCAATCTGCCTTTAAAAACAATGAACCGCCATGGATTGATTGCCGGTGCTACCGGAACGGGTAAGACTAAAACCCTGCAAATGATCAGTGAGCTGCTGAGTGATAACAGCGTGCCTGTTTTGCTGATGGATATCAAAGGCGACTTAAGTGGCATTGCTGCAGAAGGCAGTACTAACGATAAGGTAAAAGACCGTTATGCCAAACTGAATATGGAATACAAGCCGGCGCTGTTTCCATCGGAGCTGATGACATTAACCGGACAGAAAGGGGTTCACCTGCGAGCCACCGTTAGTGAGTTTGGGCCTGTATTGCTGACTAAAATATTAGGACTGAATGATACACAGGGCGGAGTGGTGGCGATGCTGTTTAAATACTGCGACGATAATAAATTGCCATTACTTGACCTGAAAGATTTTATAAAAGTATTACAATACATAGGCGATGAAGGGAAAACAGAAATTGAAAAGACCTATGGTAAAATATCTACCAGCAGTACTGGAACAATTTTGCGTAAAGTGATAGAACTACAGCAGCAGGGAGCCGATATTTTCTTTGGCGAAAAAAGTTTTGAAGTGGAAGACCTGATGCGAATCAGTGATGATGGCCGTGGTATGATCAATATATTAAGAGTAACCGACCTGCAGGATAAACCTAAACTATTTTCCACATTCATGCTGCAGATGCTGGCCGAATTATATGCGATTTGCCCGGAAGAAGGTGATATGGATAAGCCTAAACTGGTAATGTTTATTGATGAAGCACATCTTATTTTTCAGGAAGCCAGCGACGCTTTATTGCAGCAGATAGAAACCATTATTAAACTCATCCGTTCAAAGGGAATTGGTATTTTCTTTTGTACACAAAACCCAATGGATGTACCGGCAAGTGTGTTGGGGCAGCTGGGCTTAAAAGTACAGCATGCATTGCGTGCTTTTACTGCGGCCGACAGAAAAGTGATTAAACAAACAGCAGAGAATTATCCCGAAACAGCATTCTATAAAACAGAAGACCTGATTACTCAAATAGGTATTGGAGAAGCATTGGTTACCATGCTGAACGAAAAAGGTATTCCTACTCCGCTGGCGCATGTAATGCTCTGCGCACCCCGAAGCAGGATGGATGTACTGACTGATGATGAAATAAATACCTTAACCAGCCGTTCAAAAATGGTGACCAAATACAATCAAACTATCGACAGCGAAAGCGCTTACGAAATTCTAACTGCCAAACTGCAGGAAGCTGCAGATAAAGCACAGGAAGAAGAACCGGCAAAGGGTAAAAAAGCTGATAAGGAAGCACCTTCAACATTTGAAAAAATAGCAGATAACTCCATTGTAAAAAGTATGGTTAGAACAGCGGGTAATACCATCGTTAGATCATTACTGGGGTCATTAGGGTTGGGGGGAAGAAGCAGGTCGTCTAAGTCTAAGAGTTGGTTTTAAAGGGAATGGTGAATAGTGAATAGTCAATGGTAAATAGTCAATAGTGAATGGGGGGGGTAGAGTGATGCAGAATTAAATCGAGATAATACTTTAAAGGGTACTAAAAATAAGCTGCCGGTTTAAAAGCCGGCAGTTTGTATTTTTGCCAAATGAAAAAGGCGGACACAGTATTTAAGCATCGTTTTGGACCAGTTGCAGTAATTGTATTACTGGTATGCAGTCTTAGTTTTATTACCCGTTTGGCTTTACTAATCAAAAGCTGGGTTAATCTTGAACTGAATCCCTTAAATTTTATTGGCATTTTTGTAATCGGATTTCTTTACGATCTGGTGGTAAGTAGTTTTTTTGCCATTCCTATGGCTTTGTATTGTTGGATAATGAAAGATAGCTGGTATCAAAAAAGCTGGCAGCGTATTCCCTTATTCATGTTATTTTTTATCATCACTTTAATATTGGTTTTAAATGCCGGTTCCGAAGTAGTGTTCTGGGATGAATTTAGTGTACGCTATAACTTTATTGCAGTTGATTATTTGATTTACACAACTGAAGTGCTGGGCAATATCTGGGAATCATACAATATTCCGCTTATTGGATCCGGAGTGCTGATGGCTACTGCAGTGATTTTATTTTTACTTAGAAAAAAAATCACCGCGTCGCAGCAGCTCAGTATGCGTTTTGCAAAACGCAGTAAATTTTTTCTGTTATTCCTGATTGTCCCACTGGCCGCTTATTTTTTAGTGAATAACCGTATTAAAAATACCGGCAATAATAATTATGTAAATGAACTGGGTGGTAATGGCATTTACGAATTTGGTACAGCTTACTGGAATAATGAAATTGATTACAATCGTTTTTATGCTACCCGTAATGATACCGCCAATTTTAAAATATTAAGAAGCCTTTTGCAGGCTCCCAATGCCACATTTACAAATAATCCATTGAGTATTGAAAGGGTAATAAAGAATGACAGTCCGGAACATAAATGGAATGTAGTACTGATAAGTGTGGAAAGTTTCAGCGGCGATTATTTAAAGCATTTTGGTAACAAAGAAAATATCAGCCCTTTTTTAGATTCATTAATTCCCCATAGTTTATTTTTCGAAAATTTTTATGCCAGCGGTACACGTACTGTTCGTGGATTAGAAGCGCTCTCCTTAGGTATTCCGCCAACACCGGGTCAGTCTATTGTTCGCCGGCCGGATAATGCAGATTTGTTTACCATGGGCAATGTGTTAAAAACAAAAGGCTACGATGTAAATTATATCTACGGGGGTAATGCTTTCTTTGATAATATGGGTAAGTACTTTGGAGGTAATGGGTATACGGTTTTAGATAAACGAGACATACCCGATAGTTTTATTAACCATACTACTGCATGGGGAATAGATGATGAAGGCGTTTTTAATTATACCCTGCAGCAATGTGATAAAAGTTTTAAAGATGGTACATTATTTTTTAACCACATGATGACGGTAAGTAATCACCGTCCCTATACTTATCCTGACGGAAGGATTGATATTCCCTCTGCAGCACAATCTATTGCCGGAGGTGTAAAGTATACTGATTATGCCATCAATAAATTTTTAAAAGATGCTGCTAAAAAGCCCTGGTTTAACAATACCATATTTGTGATTGTGGCAGACCATTGCAGCAAGAGTGCAGGAAAAACCGATCTGCCCGTGAACCGGTATCATATACCCTGCTTTATTTATGCTCCTGCATTGATTAGCCCATCAATAGAACAAAAACTCACCAGTCAGATTGATCTTGTACCAACTGTTCTGGGCTTGCTCAACCTGAATTATACCAGCCGTTTTTTGGGCTACGATATATATAAATTAGCAGCAGGCAGAGAAAGAGCTTTTATCAGCACTTATCAGGATATGGGTTATGTAAAAGAGGGCAAACTGGTTATTTTATCTCCTCAGCAAAAAGTTGAAATGTTTACCACTAATTATTTGACTGGCTCGGCTACAAAGATATCTTCTTCAGATAGCCTGATTAACGAGGCTATAGCCTGGTATCAGGGGGCTAACTTCCTGTATAAAAATGGGGGATATAAGATGGTAAAATAGGACGAAATTGTCCTAACTGTGTAGTAATCATTTATTTACAATCCATCATTGTGTTTAATTAACACAGTAGTTTACATGGGAAAAGGGTAAACTATTTTAAAATAGTTTAAAAAAATGTTGTGGATTAGTAAATTCCGCTTTATCTTCGTTTCGGTTTTTCATAGGATATTGGATTTTAAAGCGGGACTAGATTTCTATCTTGGTCCCTTTTTTATTTTATACCCTTTCCGAAACAGATTTTATATCCTGAGGTTGGTTACAGGATGCAGTATCAGGCACAGAAAACCTCTCCATCTTTAGTAACAGCCAGTTTATTTTCTGATTGTAAAAAATTGAGCACTTTCCACAACTTTGCTTTTTTTATACCCCTTAATTTTTCTTCTATTAGTTTAACAGGTAGCGCGTTAGATTGTATCAGATCCATAATACCTGCTGCTATAGCAGTAAATTCTTCCGTTGAAAGTATCAGGTCTTTTTCATTGATGCAATTATCGCAGATACCGCAGGCTTTATTAGTGTCTGCATTAAAATAATGCGCAATTAATTTACCACGGCAGCTGGTAGTATTATTGATATAATGTAAGATGGCAGCAACCCTTGCTTCAAAATTCTTTTTTCGTTTGAGATAGTTGCTCATATTGATCGAGTAATTATCAGCATACATCCTGTTTTGAAGCAGGGTGAGTTGTGGATTGTCTTTTTGCGGTGCATAAGCAATGATGCCATGGTTATTAAGCAATTGCAAATCCTTTTTTACACTGCTGATATCTTTTTGAATAAATTTTGCCAGCTGACTTTCATAGATGGTTGCAGGAAAATCGAAAATGCCTTCATAGGATCGCAGCAATCCTTTTATAACAGGCTCAGTTTCGGGATGCGTTTTTTCAAATTCCTCTATATCATTCCGGTTGGCAGTTATCAATACACTGGATGGCTTAAAAACCATTTCATTAAAACTGATAACATCTTCCTGCTCCAAAGCTTTTACTGCATAGGTAACCGCCAATATGTTTTGCTTAAAAGCTTTTGCAAAAACCGATAGGTCAAAGTCATAATTTACTCCTTCGCCAGAGCCTGCTGCAATTTGCAGGTGGTTCATTAATGCGGTATAAATAATTTTAATGTCGGCTTCTTTCGGGTAGCGCAGGCCTCCCTGTTTACTCAAATCGTCCAGTTCTTTACTACTGTAGAGCAATACTGCATAAGATCTTCTTCCGTCTCTTCCTGCTCTTCCTGCTTCCTGATAATAATTCTCCAGGCAATCGGGCACATCATAGTGCACCACCACTCTTACATCAGGTTTATCAATACCCATACCAAATGCATTGGTACAAACAATTACCCTTGTTTTATTAGCAATCCAGCTTTCCTGTTTTTTACTTCTTTCCTCGTTTCCTATTCCTGCATGATAAAAATCGGCATTGATATTATTCATGCGCAACAAGTCGGCAATTTCTTTGGTATGTTTACGGCTTTTGCAATACACAATGGCAGTACCCGGTACATTTTTTAGTATCTCCAGTAATTTATTTTGTTTGCTGGCCACGTTAAAAACACTGTACGATAAATTGGGCCTTTCAAAAGATTGCTGAAAGCGTTGTTGTGTTTTGCCAAATAATAATTTATCACAGATATCATCCTGTACTGCTTTAGTAGCAGATGCAGTTAACGCCAGTACAGGAACGCCGGGTAACAGCTCTCTTAAGTTGGCTATGCGCAAGTAGGGTGGGCGAAAATCGTATCCCCATTGCGATACACAATGTGCTTCATCCACTGCCAGCAAATTGATATTCATGGAAGGCATGAAGTCTAAAAACAAACGGGTTTCTAATCTTTCGGGCGAGACATATAAAAATTTAAAATTGCCATAAGCGGCATTTTGCAGGGTTTTCTTTATTTCCAAAAAACTCATGCCACTGTAAACAGCCAGTGCAGGAATGCCCTTGCGTTTCAATTGTTCTACCTGATCCTTTATTAATGCAATTAGCGGACTCACCACCAGGCATATCCCATCTTTTGCCATAGCAGGAACCTGAAAGCAAACAGATTTGCCACCACCTGTAGGCAATAATGCCAGTGCATCTTTTCCATCCAGTACTGCAGTAATAATGTCTTCCTGCAAAGGACGGAAAGTATCGTATCCCCAATATTGTTTTAATATTTGCTGCGCTGTCAACATCCGAAATTTGTGCCTGAAATTAAATTACTTTCTTGTAATTCAACCGTATTGAATTTATAGCCAGCACCACATCGCTGAAACCCATTGCCAGTGCAGCAATGCCCGGATGTAAAAAACCTGCTGCAGCAACAGGTATAGCCACTACATTGTAAATAAAGGCCCAAAACAGGTTCTGTTTTATAGTAATGAATGTGTGTTTACCCAGGCCAAGCGCTAAAGGTAAATGCTGAATGCCTTTATTCATTAATACCACCTGTGCTGTTTGCATGGCCAGTTGAGAAGCTTCGGCCAATGAAATGCCAATAGTTGCTTTTGCTAATGCTGGTGCGTCATTAATGCCATCGCCAATCATGGCAACAGGCGCTTCGTTATTTAAACGCTCAATAATAAGGAGTTTTTCTTCAGGAGATTTTTCTGCTTCAATCTGATCGATACCCAATTCAGCAGCTACTTTTTTACAGCGTTCTGCACTATCACCACTCAGTAAAACAGTTGTAATATTATTAGCATGCAGATAACTAATTACTTCTTTTGCTTCTGCCCTTATCTCATCATCCATATCCAGCCAGCCGGCAGGATTGTTGTTCTTTGTAAGGTAAGCAGTATGAATATTGTTCTCATTTTTGCCCAACTCGTAAATATTGCCCTCCACATCTTCGGCCTTCATACCAATACCTTTTATCTCCTCAATTTTTTTCCAGTGAATGGGATTGTTGATTTTCCACGCTTCTGTAATGGCTTTGGCAATGGGATGGTTAGAATATTTTTCTATAGAAAATATCAACCTTTTAAATTCATCCTCGGTAATGCCTGTACATTCAAAATCAGCAATGGTTAGCTGCCCTTTTGTAAGTGTGCCGGTTTTATCAAAAACAACTATTTTAATATTTTTAAACAACTCCAGACTTTTTGCATTACGGAAAAGGATGCCTTTTTTTGTTGCCCTGCCTAATCCTACAGCAATAGCTGCTGGCGTGGCCAATCCCATAGCACAAGGGCAACTGATAACCAATACAGCAATGCTGCGCATTAATGAACTTGTGGCTGCAATGTCAATGGCAAAATAATTTATTATAAAAGTAAGAATGGAAATGCCAATTACCACAGGTACAAAAATGGCACTGATTTTATCAGCCAATTGCTGAATAGGCGGCTTTTCACCTTGTGCCTGTTTTACTAAATTTAAAATATTACTGAGTACAGTATCCTTGCCCACTGCCGTTACCTGTGCTTTTGCTGTACCATCAACTATCAGGCTGCCGCCAATTAAAGTGTCTTTTTTTAATTTGTGTATGGCTTTGCTTTCACCGGTTAATAAAGCTTCACTTACATGAATATCTCCCCATAAAATTTTACAATCTGTTGGCACCTGTTCCCCAGATTTAAGCAAGATTAAATCGCCATTGCGCAATTGTGAATTTTCAACAGGAAATACCTGCTCTTTATGCTCATCATCAAAAGCAATCATATTGGCCATCACTTTTTGATTGCCGGCTAACTGATTCAATGCTTTTTGTGTGGTGGATACCGATTTATGTTCTACCCATTCGCCTAAAAATACTAAAGTGATGATAGTGGCAGTGGTTTCATAAAACACATAGTCCATACCCATATTACCCAATGTGCCAATCAAACTGTACACAAAAGCTGCAGTAGCACCAATGGCTATCAGTACATTCATATTGGGTATTCCTCTGGCCAAACTTTTAACCGCACTCACTCCAAAGTATCCCATACCTACAAAGTATACAGGCAGGCATATGGCCAGCTGAATCCATGGGTTCATTAAAAAGTGAATATGCCAGGGCAGCATATGCAGCATCAATATCAATGTAAAGGGAAGACAGAAAAGAAATCGTTGTAAATGGTTATGGAAAAACTTCGCTTTTCTTTTTGGCCTGATGGTTTGAGGAAGATCCAAAACATGATAACCCAGGTTTTCAATGCCTTTAGCCAGTTGTTCTTTTGACTGATTGCCACTCAGTCCAAAGCTGATATCCCCACCAATAAAATTTACTTTCACATCTTCCAATCCTTCTTTTTTAAGGTATTTGGTAATGGTTAGTGCGCAATTGGTGCAGTCCATTCCTTCTACCTTCCATTCAACTTTTTCCATATTGCAAAATTATTACCATATCGAATTGGCCAATTACCAAACAAGGAAAATATCTTTGCAACATGGAGTTAAATTTTACACTTGAAAATATCGATCAGGCAGCAAAGGAATTACTTGCCCAAACCGGATCTGACAGGGTTTTCGCCTTTCACGGAGAAATGGGTGCAGGCAAAACCACCTTTATTAATGCACTGTGTAAGGTATTACAGGTTAAAGACAGTATTTCAAGTCCTACTTTCTCTATTATTAACCAATATGCCACAGCTGACAATACAATCGTATACCATATGGACCTGTACCGCTTAAAAAGTGTGCAGGAAGCCATTCATGCCGGAGTGGAAGACTGCCTGTTCTCTGGCAACACCTGTTTTGTGGAATGGCCCGAAAAAGCACCGGCTATTTTCCCTGATGATACCCTGTATCTCACTATTATTTCAACCGGTACAGATATGAGAAAACTCAGTTTAAAATTGTAATTTAGTACTATTGACAGATAACTGTCATCTAACAACATATAACTGAAATTTTGTGGCTACTTCAAAACCTTTTGTATCACCATCATTTACTTACGAAACTTTAGAAGAAACCCTGGATATTAAACCCAAGGGTGCAGAATTATTTATTGGGATCCCTAAAGAAACATCGTTTAGCGAAAATCGTATTGCACTAACGCCTGAAGCAGTAAGTGTGATGATTGCCAACGGACACAGGGTAGTAATGGAAACAAAAGCAGGTATGGGTTCCAGCTACAGTGATAATGATTACAGTGA
>JBAXET010000026.1:0-28008 GCA_037140275.1 Ferruginibacter sp.
AACCAGGAGTAATGATGGCAAACATCAGTTGGAACAATGCAAATAATAATAAAGGAATAGTCATAGTAGTACCACCCTGTAAAATTGGTGCACCCGAAGCAACACCTTTAAAGAAAAGGTGAGTCATTGGATTTCCTATAAAACCACCAATATCTTCGCCAAAGCAAAGACTGTAACCAACAGTTATCCAAAGTACGCTAACCACTCCTGCGGCAACCACACTTTTGATCATTGTACTGATTACATTTTTACGGTGAACCATACCACCATAAAAAAATGCAAGACCCGGTGTCATTAAAAACACCAACGCTGTGGCAACCAGTATCCAGGCAACATCTGCCCCGTTAAATTTCCCATCATCAAAATTTGGGAGAGAAGGAATAAAGATAGCTGCAACGGCAACTATTGCTAAAATTAGAAATGGAGCAATTTTGGTTAGACTTAAATTTTTCATGTTATTCATATTATTTTGTATAATATATGTTTGTTTCTAGACAAATATATACTCAAATTGTACTAATGACATCATATAAAACAATTTATTTTTAAAAAATAGAAATAATTCAAACGCAAACGTTATAAAAGCCCATATTTTAGTAAATCATCAGCTAATTTAGTTACATATTATATATTATAATTTGAATAGAGGGTAAATAAAAAACCCTCTTATATAAGTAAGAGGGTTTACAAAAACTAAATTAAGTGCTGATTATGCTATTTGAGCGAACTGTCTTTCGATTCCAGTAAAGAATACCCCATTAAAAACTCATCCACTTTTCTGGCACACTCCCTTCCCTCGCTGATAGCCCATACTACTAAGGACTGGCCGCGGCGCATATCCCCTGCAGTAAAGATTTTGGCAATATTAGTTTGAAATTCTTTTTCTGTTGCTTTTACATTACCCCTTTCATCCAGCTCCACTTCTAATTGTTTAATTAAACCTTCATGCTGCGGATGAACAAAACCCATTGCCAGAAAGGCTTTTTCACATGGGATCACTCTTTCACTATCTGCACGCTCCACAAATTTGGCCGGCCGGCCGTCTTCAGTGATTTGCCATTCCAGATCAACAATTTTCAAGGCTTTTAAATTACCATTTCCATCACCAACAAACTCTTTGGTGGCAATAGCCCATTGCCGGTCGGCCCCTTCTTCATGTGATGAAGTAACTTTTAATGTCATTGGATAAGTAGGCCAGGGCATGAAAGACGTTCTGCTTTCGGGTGGCTTGGGTAACAGTTCAAACTGAGTAACTGTAGCCGCTTTTTGCCTGTTGGAGGTTCCCACACAGTCACTGCCGGTATCGCCACCGCCAATCACCACTACATTATTACCGGTAGTTACTATATCCTCAGTGCCAACTTCTTTGCTCGACACTCTTTTGTTCTGTTGTTTTAAAAAATCCATTGCAAAATGAACCCCTTTCAGCTCCCGGCCGGGAATATTCAGGTCACGCGGAATAGTGGAGCCACCTGCCAGAACGATAGCATTGAATTCTCTCAACAGTTCATTGATACTTACATCAACACCCACATTGGCATTACAACGAAATACCACTCCTTCCTCTTCTAATACTTTTACTCTTCTGTCAATCACCCATTTTTCTAATTTAAAATCGGGTATACCATAACGCAATAAACCTCCGGGTGCATCATCTCTTTCAAATACCATTACATAATGGCCGGCTGAATTTAATTGCGCTGCAGCAGCAAGTCCTGCAGGCCCGCTGCCAATTACTGCTACTTTTTTACCGGTACGTACATTAGGTTTTTTTGCCTGTACAAAACCTTTATCAAAAGCGATCTCAATAATATGCTTTTCAATTTCTTCAATGGTAATAGCCGGCTGATTGATTCCCAACACACAAGCAGACTCGCAGGGGGCAGGACAAATACGTCCGGTAAACTCCGGAAAATTATTGGTAGAAGTCAGGATATCATATGCTTCTTTCCATTCGTTACGATATACCGCATCATTAAATTCAGGAATAACATTTCCCAAAGGGCAACCATTATGACAGAATGGTACACCACAATTCATACAACGACCCGATTGCTGATTTAATGCTGCATCAGTAAAACGATCAATGAATTCATTATAATCATTCAGGCGTTCGTTTACTTTCCTTTTGATTGGAAGTTCTCTTGTAAATTCTAAAAAACCTGTTACTTTTCCCATTGAAAACTATTGTTGTTTGTTGTGTTACTAATTTTGTTTGTGCTTTTATCTCCGCTTTTATAAAAGCTGAATAAAGAATAGCTGTACAAGAATGCGCCCCGAGTTCCACTTTGTTCGTAGGGGCTGGCGCAACGATGATGTCCATAGCGTAGCTGCCCTTTCCAAAATATTAATTACTCACCTGTGCTTTTTCTTTTTTTCCCTGCAGTGCTTTCTTATAATCTTTAGGGAAAACTTTTACAAAATTTTTCAACTGATTGTCAAAATCACTCAGCACAAAATTTGCCACTGCACTTTTAGTATATTCAAAATGTTGCTGTATCATGTTTTGCAAAAACACTGCATCTTCATTGCTAACCGGATCAATGTCCACCATTTCTTTATTGCATAAATTAGCAAACTCGTGATTAACATCGTAAACGTATGCAATACCGCCACTCATACCCGCGGCAAAATTGCGACCGGTTGCACCCAACACTACCACATTTCCACCTGTCATGTACTCGCAACCGTGATCTCCCACTCCTTCTACCACTACACTGGCACCACTATTACGAACACCAAAACGTTCACCTGCTTTTCCTCTGATAAATGCTTCGCCATCTGTAGCGCCATAGAAAGCAACGTTACCTATGATACTGTTTTCTTCAGGAACAAAACCGGCTTCTGCATCAGGATATACAATCAATCTGGCACCGCTTAATCCCTTTCCAAAATAATCATTGGCATCACCTTCCAGTTCCAGCGTTACACCTTTGGTATTGAAGGCGCCAAAACTTTGTCCTGCGGTACCTTTGAATTTAAAATGCAATGTTTCTTCAGGCAGACCTTTATCCTTATACAGTTTGGTAATTTCATTTGATAAAATAGTACCTACTGTACGGTCGGTATTTTTAATATCAAAGGAAGCGGAAATTTTTTGGAGATTTTCCAATGCTGGTTTTGCAGCTGCTAATAATTTCCAATCCAATACTTCTGACATTCCGTGATCCTGCTTTTCCATGTTATACAATCCTGTATAAGCAGACGCGGGTTCTTTAAATAAGATCGGGGAAAGATCAAGGTTACTGTATTTCCAATGCTTTATATTTTCTTTTTGCTCCAGACATTCTGATTGGCCCACCATTTCATTAACTGTTCTGAATCCTAATTCAGCCATGATCTCTCTTAACTCTTCGGTAATAAATTTGAAGAAATTCACTACATGATCCGCATTACCGGTAAATCTTTTTCTTAATTCCGGATCCTGTGTAGCCACACCTACAGGACAGGTATTTAAATGGCACTTACGCATCATAATACAGCCTTCTACCACAAGTGCTGCAGTAGCAACGCCCCATTCTTCTGCACCCAACAAAGTAGCGATAGCAATATCTCTGCCAGTCTTCATCTGACCATCAGCCTGCAACACAACACGACTGCGTAATTTATTTTTAACTAAGGTTTGCTGAGATTCTGCCAATCCTAATTCCCATGGTAAACCTGCGTGTTTAATAGAACTGATGGGAGATGCCCCTGTTCCACCATCAAAACCAGAAATTAAAATTACATCTGCTTTTGCTTTTGCCACACCTGCAGCAATGGTACCCACACCCGCTTTACTTACCAGTTTTACATTTATTCTTGCGGCACGATTGGCATTTTTTAAATCAAAAATTAATTGTGCCAGATCTTCAATAGAATAAATATCATGGTGTGGTGGTGGAGAAATCAATCCCACACCCGGTGTGGCATGACGCACTTTACCAATCCACTCATCTACTTTATGTCCGGGTAACTGACCCCCTTCGCCTGGCTTGGCACCCTGTGCCATTTTAATTTGCAATTCATCTGCTTCCGTTAAATACTGGCTGGTTACACCAAATCTTGCAGAAGCCACCTGCTTAATGGCCGAACGCATTGAATCACCGTTTTCCATTCTTTCATAGCGTCGTTCATCTTCCCCGCCTTCGCCGGTATTACTTTTACCACCTAAGCGATTCATTGCAATAGCCAATGTAGTATGTGCTTCCCAGCTTATTGAACCAAAACTCATGGCTCCGGTTGCAAAACGCAGGTAGATGCTTTCTGCCGGTTCTACCTCCTCTAATGAAATAGAAGGGCGGTTCTTTTTAAATTCAAACAAACTCCTCAGTGTAGCCGCTTTTTCACTTTGATCGTTTACGTGTTTGCTGTATTTTTTGAAGGTTGAATAGTCATTCATTTTAGTTGAATACTGCAGCAAATGAATGGTTGTTGGATTAAACAAATGGAATTCGCCTTTGCGTTTCCACTGATATATGCCGCCCGGATTCAATCGGTCAACAGGAATATTTTTTTTACTGAATGCCAGCTGATGTTTAGCCAATGCTTCTTTTGCAATTCCATCTAAATTAACACCTTCTATACGGCTTACTGCACCGGTGAAATATTTATCCACCACTTCCATATTCAATCCTAATATTTCAAATATCTGTGCACCCTGATAAGATTGCAAAGTAGAAATTCCCATTTTAGAGAATACTTTCAGCAACCCATCACACACCGCTTTGATATAATTTTTACGCAACGCATCCCATTCCAGTTCAGTTTTTAAAGTACCATTCACTTTCATATTTCTGATCGATGCCATTGCCAGATAAGGATTGATTGCTGTAGCACCAAATCCAATAAGGCATGCAAAATGATGCACTTCCCATACATCTCCTGCTTCCACCACAATACCTACTTGTCCGCGTAATCCTTTTCTAATTAAATGATGGTGCACTGCAGATGTGGCTAACAGTGATGGAATAGCAACGTGATCACTATCCACGGCCCTGTCGCACAATATCAGTACTTCAAATCCATCATGCACCGCATCTTCTGCGTACCGGCATAATCTTTCTAAACCTCTTTGTAAAGAACCGGGCTTATTATCTGCACGAAAATAAGTCTGTAAAGTTTTTGCCTGGAATATACCGGTATCAATACTTCTTAATTTTTCTAATTCCGTACTGGTTAAGATGGGTTGCTTTAAAGCAACGGTATGACAATGCTCCGGACTTTCATCCAGTAAATTACCATTGTTACCCACGAATGTAGCCAGACTCATTACCAGTCTTTCTCTGATAGGATCAATTGGCGGATTGGTTACCTGTGCAAATAATTGTTTGAAATAAGAACTTAAATGCTGTGGCTGATCACTCAATACCGCCAAAGGCACATCGGTTCCCATTGAACCAATAGGTTCTTTACCATCGATAGCCATTGGTTTTAAGATGGTATCAATATCTTCTGTTGAATAACCAAATGCTTTCTGGTATTTTAAAATTGAGCCGTCGGATAAATGAGTAAATGAAACTCTTGGATCATCAATTTCTTCCAAACGAATTTTATACTGATTTAAATAATCCCCGTAAGGTTTTTGTCCGCAGATGGTGTGTTTCAGTTCATCATCACTGATGATTCTGCCTTGCTCCATATCCACCACAAACATTTTACCCGGTTGCAACCTTCCTTTTTCTTTGATCAGTTTTTGATCAACAGGTAATGCACCGGTTTCACTGGCCATAATAACCCTGTCGTCAGTAGTTACACAATATCTTGAAGGACGTAGTCCGTTTCTGTCTAATGTGGCGCCAATGATTTTTCCATCTGTGAATGAAATAGAAGCCGGACCATCCCATGGTTCCATGATAGACGCATAGAATTCGTAGAAAGCTTTTTTAACTGGATCCATATCATCATTACCATCCCATGCTTCTGGAATAAGCATCATCATTACATGCGGTAAACTTCTTCCGCATAATAATAATAATTCAATCATATTATCCAGACAAGCAGAATCTGATTGCTGACCGGTAACCACAGGCAATAACATTTCCATTTCTTCTTTACTGAAAAAAGAAGACGTGAATTCATGTTCGCCGGCTTTTAGCCAGTTCAGGTTTCCCTGTAAGGTATTGATCTCTCCATTATGAGCGATATAACGGAATGGCTGTGCCAGTTTCCATGAAGGAAAAGTATTGGTGGCAAAACGGGAATGCACCAAACCAAAAGCACTCACCACTCTTTTATTACTCAGATCAATAAAATAATTGCGTACCTGCGTACTGGTCAGTTGTCCCTTGTACACAATTGTTTTATAAGACAAGGATGCAATGTAAAAACCGATCGCATCTTTTTTTACTGTACTGTTAATAGTATGTGTGGCATAATTACGCAACACAAATAATTTTCGTTCAAACTCATCCGGGTTTTTAATATGATCAGGACAAGCAATAAAAACATGTTCCATTTCCGGTTCAACACTCAATGCTGTAGGCCCTATATTATCAGTATTCACCGGCACTTTTCTATAGGCCAGAATTTCCATGCCTAATTTTTCTGCAGCCCTGTTAAATACAGAACGACACTCTTCCCTTAACCTGATCTCTCTTGGGAAAAATACCACACCCACCCCATATTTACCAAATGGCGGAAGATGAACACCCAGTTTTATACATTCATCAAAAAAGAATTCATGCGGCATCTGAATCATAATTCCTGCACCATCACCGGAATTATTTTCGCAACCACATGCACCACGGTGCTCCATGTTTTCCAGCACAGTAAGTGCATCAGCAATATGCTGATGAGATTTGTTACCCTTGATATTGGCCACAAAGCCAATACCACAAGCATCATGTTCATGCCTTTCGTCGTACAAGCCTTTGTTAGCAATAACCGGTATTGAATTACTAAGCGACTCTGTCTTTTTTTGTTCCATCATTTTTGTTAAGCAGTTTTAGTTATGAACCAAAAATTCATAAGCAAGCAATCGTTATAACCAGCAATCGTTTGGTACGTTATACCAAATAACCAAAAGCGTTATCATTATTTTTCAACTCCGTATAATTAATATGGAACTGATTTAGCTTATTCAACAGTACATCGTAATCTTCTTTAGCCTTCAGTTCAATTCCCACCAGTGCAGGTCCGGTTTCTTTATTGTGTTTTTGCATGTATTCAAAACGGGTGATATCATCATTATCTCCCAGCACATGATTCACAAATTCTTTTAATGCTCCTGGGCGCTGTGCAAAGCGGATGAGAAAATAATGTTTCAATCCTTCGTATTGTAAACTCCGCTCTTTAATTTCCTGCATGCGGTCAATATCATTATTGCTTCCGCTTACAATGCACACCACATTCTTACCTTTTATTTCGCTGGCATAAGCATCCAGTACTGCAATACTTAAAGCACCGGCAGGTTCTGCAACGATGGCATCTTCATTATACAGTTTTAATATAGTGGTACATACTTTTCCTTCTGCCACCAGTTGCATATCATCCAGCACATCTTTACAAATAGAAAAAGTAATTTCTCCCACACGCTTAACTGCAGCACCATCAACAAAACGTTCGATATTATCGAGTGTAACCGGATGCCCTGCCTTAATGGCTTCCAGCATACTGGGTGCACCTTCGGGTTCTACTCCAATCAATTTTGTTTTGGGAGAAAAGGTTTTAAAATAAGCACCCACCCCCGCACTCAATCCGCCGCCGCCCACAGGCATAAATAGAAAATCGGCCCCACCTATCCTCCCCCAAGGGGAGGGAGATGAAGAAGATTCTAGCGAATGTTCATTCGCAATAGTTTCTTCCTCGTTCAACTGCTCTATGATCTCTACTGCTACTGTACCCTGCCCTTCAATAATTTTATAATCATCAAAAGGCGGAATAAAAGTCATACCATGTTCTTCGGTATATTTTTTTGCTGCAATGGCACAATCATCAAAAGTATCACCTACCAGCTTCACGGTTATATTATCTTCCCCAAACATTTTGGTCTGCGATATTTTTTGATTGGGTGTAATCACCGGCATAAACACCACCCCCTTTGTACTTAATTTTTTACAGCTGTATGCAAATCCCTGGGCATGATTACCTGCACTTGCACACACCACACCGCGTTGCAACTGATCAGCAGACAGGCTGCTCATAAGATTATATGCACCACGTAATTTATAAGAGCGTACCACCTGCAGGTCTTCCCTTTTCAGGTACACATTACACTGATACTTCCTCGACAGGTTGTGATTGAAACTAAGAGGCGTGCGGTTCACTACGTTTTTTAAACGTTCTGCCGCAGCTGCAAAATCAAGGCCCCCATCCCCTAAAGGGGAGTTATTCAACGTCTCTATTTTCCTTGGCTCACTCATTTTATTTTCTTTTGAAATCTTTATGCTGCCCCTATAAAAAACTCCCCTTTAAGGGATGGGGGTTTAAGCTTTTGTGCTTATTACTTTCATATCCGTCATTGCTTTTCTTAATCTTGCACCCACATTTTCTATCTGATGTGAACGCAGCTGATGGTTAACAGCAATTAAAGTCTTGTTATCCACGCTGCCGTCTTTTCCTTCGTTATAGTTTTTACCCACTACATCTGTATCGATAGTGCTCATAAAATCTTTTAATAAAGGCTTGCAGGCATGATCAAATAAATAGCAACCATATTCTGCTGTATCAGATATCACCCTGTTCATTTCGAATAATTTTTTACGGGCAATGGTATTGGCAATTAATGGTGTTTCGTGTAATGATTCGTAATAAGCTGACTCTTCTTTAATACCTGACTGTACCATGGTTTCAAAAGCCAGTTCAACACCAGCCCTGATCATGGCAACAAATAAGGTAAGATGATCAAAATACTCCTGCTCTGCAATAGACATTGTTCCGGCAGGTGTTTTTTCAAATGCGGTTTCACCTGTTGCAGCTCTCCATGCCAGTAAGTTTTTATCTCCAGCAGCCCAATCTTCCATCATGGTTGTAGAAAAAAATCCGCTCATGATATCATCCTGATGCTTCTGGAACAATGGTCGCATAATGGCTTTTAATTCTTCTGATAATTCAAAAGCTTTTATTTTAGCAGGATTAGACAAGCGATCCATCATCGCTACCACACCACCATGCTTCAAGGCTTCGGTAATTACTTCCACGCCATACTGCACTAATTTAGAGGCATAGCTTTTATCAATTCCTTTTTCCACCATTTTATCAAAACAAAGAATTGAACCTGTTTGTAACAAACCACATAAGATAGTTTGCTCACCCATCAGATCAGATTTTACTTCTGCAACAAAAGAAGAACGTAATACACCGGCTCTGTGACCACCGGTACCTGCTGCATAAGCTTTAGCCTGAATCAGTCCTTTTCCTTCAGGATCATTTTCGGGATGTACTGCAATTAATGTAGGTACACCAAAACCACGAACATATTCTGCACGTACTTCGGAGCCCGGACATTTAGGCGCCACCATTATTACGGTAAGGTCTTTACGGATTTGAGTACCTTCTTCCACAATATTAAATCCATGTGAGTAAGATAAAGTAGCCCCTTTTTTCATCAGTGGCATTACTGCTGCAACTACTGCAGTATGCTGTTTATCGGGCGTTAAGTTCAACACCAGGTCAGCAGAAGGAATTAATTCTTCATAAGTACCAACAGTAAAATTATTTTCCGTAGCGCTTTTCCAGGATTGTCTTTTTTCATCAATCGCTTCTTTACGTAACGTATAACAAACATCCAGACCAGAATCTCTTAAATTCAATCCCTGATTTAAACCCTGTGCACCGCAACCGATAATTACCAGTTTCTTTCCTTTCAAAGCATTTACGCCATCTGCAAATTCGTTGATGTTCATAAATTCGCAAACGCCTAACTGATTCAATTGCTCTCTGAGTGGTAATGTGTTAAAATAATTCGCCATTGTTGTTGTTTTTAGCTAAGAGAACAAGGAGAAAAAGAGAACAAAGAGTGCCCTTAATGTATTGCTGTCTTAGTTTGATTGTTATGTTTTATTTGTTTGAAATTATTTTTTAGCTAAGAGAACAAAGAAATAAAGGAGAACAAAGAGAATTCCTTTATTTAAGCAGTCTTAGTTAGTTTTTTACATTTATTTTTTTACTTTTCACTTCTCTTTTCCCTCTTTTTCTCTTTGTTCTCTTAGCACATTTTTTACATACTAAACACTTCATCCTGCTGGCTTAAGAATTCATTCTCCACCACCTCTTCACTTGGTTCTGTATGTTCAAATTCTTTTATCTTTTCGTGGAAGCCTTTACTGTCTTTTATGATGGCCACTCTTGCACTCCGTACAAACTCTATCAATCCGTATGGCTCTAAAACAGCAATAAGTTTATCTGTTTCCTCACGATGACCGGTAGCTTCAAAAATGGTATAGTCTTTACGAATCACCACTGCCCTTGCACCAAATTCTCTTAACAGCCGTTCTACTTTTACTTCTTCTGCAATGATATCTGTAGGCACTTTATATAAAGCCATTTCCTGCCAAACAATTTCTTCATTGGTATTATAATAGGCTTTTAAAACTTCCACCTGTTTTTCAACCTGACGGCAAAGCTTGCGTACCACTTCTTCTGTTTCATTAATTACAATATTGAAACGGTGAATCCCTTCTATTTCTGAAGGAGAGGTATTCAGACTTTCAATATTGATTTTTCTCCTCGAAAAAATGATGGCAATACGATTCAGCAAACCAATCTGGTTTTCTGTGTACACTGTTATTGTATATTCTTGCTTTTGCATTGTATTATTTTTTATCATTGGGCTAAAGCCCAATGCAATTCATTAAATTTCTTCTTTAGAAAGCACAATTTCTGATACCCCTCTTCCCTGAGGTACCATCGGAAATACATTGTTTTCTTTACCCACCATCACTTCTAGCAGATAACTGCCTTTATGATTGATCATAGTTTCCAATGCGCTTTTTAAATTATTTCTTTCCGTTACTCTTTGTCCTTCGATAAAATATCCTTTTGCCACCTGTACAAAATCAGGACTGGTGATATCAACAAATGAATATCTTTTTTCGTGAAACAGTTGCTGCCACTGGCGTACCATTCCAAGAAACTGATTATTTAATATTAATATTTTGATATCGGGCTTAAACTGCATTATAGTACCCAATTCCTGAATGGTCATTTGAATACCACCATCACCTGCAATGGCAATAACAGTTCTGTCAGGCGCACCAAATTTTGCACCGATAGCTGTTGGTAAGGCAAAGCCCATAGTACCCAATCCGCCACTGGTGATATTGCTTTTGCTGTGATTGTATTTAGCATAACGGCAAGCCACCATCTGATGCTGGCCCACATCTGTTACAATTACTGCTTCTCCTTTAGTTATTTCATTCAAAAGGTTGATCACTTCCCCCATGGTAAGTTCATCAGAAGTGGGATTCAACTCTGCATTAATACATTTCTCTTCTTCCTTCGCTTTGTATTCGTTGAATTTATTTAACCACCCACTGTGATCTTTTGCTTCCACCAATGATGTAAGCATTGGTAATGTTTCTTTACAATCTCCCCAAACAGGAACAGTAGTTTTTACATTTTTATCAATCTCTGAAGGATCAATATCCAGATGAACCACTTTAGCTTGTTTGGCATATTTATCTAAACGGCCCGTAACGCGGTCATCAAAACGCATACCCACAGCAATCAATACATCGCACTCGTTGGTTAATACATTGGGGCCGTAATTGCCATGCATACCCAACATCCCTACTGCCAAAGGATGATCGGTTGGGATACCACTCATTCCCATTATGGTCCATGCTGCTGGTATACCTGCTTTTTCAATAAAGGCTTTAAATTCTGCTTCAGCTTTTCCTAATATCACGCCCTGACCAAAAATTACAAATGGCCTTTCTGCTGCATTAATCAGCTCTGCCGCCCGCTGCACATATTCTTTACGTACAATAGGTTTAGGACGATAACTGCGGATATGTTCACATTTTTTATAGCCCTCGTAATTGAACAGTTGTAACTGTGCATTCTTTGTAATATCTATTAATACAGGTCCGGGTCTTCCACTGCCTGCTATATAAAATGCTTTGGCTAATACCGCAGGAATTTCTGTTGCATCAGTAACCTGATAATTCCATTTAGTAACAGGAGTCGTAATATTTATCACATCAGTCTCCTGAAAAGCGTCTGTGCCTAACAGATGGGCAAATACCTGCCCGGTGATACACACTACAGGCGTACTGTCAATCATTGCATCTGCCAAACCGGTGACTAAATTTGTTGCACCCGGTCCGCTGGTGGCAAACACCACTCCCGTTCTGCCACTTACTCTTGCAAAACCCTGTGCTGCATGAATAGCACCTTGTTCATGCCTCACCAATATATGTTTCAGCTTATCGTTATAATCATACAGTGCATCATAAATAGGCATGATGGCACCTCCTGGATATCCAAAAATGGTATCCACACCTTCGTGCAAACAAGCTTCCATTACCGCCTGTCCGCCGGAGAGCGTAGTAGCAACCCCCTCCGCCCCCTGAAGGGGAAACTTTGGAACACCCTGCTCTTTCTTCTCCTGTTTTAATTCTTTAATTGATTCCATAAAAAAAATTTAATTTCTTCAACAATATCAAACGCTAAAAATCATTGAACCCTAAATTCCCCGTCAGGGAGTTAGGGGGCATCAGTTACACAACCCTGGCTTGCATCTTTTACACATTGAGCGTATTTATACAAAACACCTTTGGTAACTTTTAATGCCGGTTGTTGCCATTGTTTTCTGCGTGCTGCAATAATTGCATCACTTACATTAAGATTGATCACGTTTTTGGTTGCATCTAGTTCAATAATATCATCGTCCTCTACCAATGCAATCAATCCGCCTTCAAATGATTCAGGTGTTATATGTCCTACCACAAATCCATGCGAGCCTCCACTAAATCTTCCATCAGTAATTAATGCCACATCTTTACCTAAACCTGCGCCTGTTATTGCAGAAGTAGGCTTCAGCATTTCGGGCATACCCGGTGCACCTTTTGGCCCTTCATTACGTATCACCACCACATCCCCTTTTTTAACCCTGCCACTGGCAATTCCGGCCACTAAATCTTTTTCTCCGTTGAATACTCTTGCAGGCCCTTCAAATCTTTCTCCTTCTTTACCACTGATTTTGGCCACACTGCCTTTTTCTGCCAGGTTACCAAATAATATCTGCAAATGCCCCGTGGCTTTTAAAGGCGTTTCAATCGGCAAAATTATTTTTTGTGTGTCAAAATTTACAGGTGCCACAGCTGCTAAATTTTCTGCCATAGTTTTACCTGTAACCGTTAAGCAGTCTCCATGTAAAAAACCTTTATCCAGCAAATATCTTAACACTGCGGGTACACCACCATGTGAGTGCAGTTCCTGCATCAGGTATTTTCCGCTGGGTTTAAAATCTGCCAGTACAGGTGTTTTATCGCTGATGCGTTGAAAATCCGCTAATGACAGATCCACATCCACACTTTTTGCCATAGCAATCAGATGTAGTACTGCATTGGTACTTCCTCCCATAATCATTACAATGGTAATCGCATTTTCAAATGCTTTTTTGGTCATGATATCTTTTGGCTTGATATCTTTTTCCAGTAATATTTTAATGGCCTTACCGGCATCCAGACATTCTTTTTGCTTGGCATCCCCTACTGCAGGATTGCTCGAAGAATAAGGCAAACTCATTCCCAATGCTTCAATAGCACTGGCCATGGTATTAGCGGTATACATACCACCGCATGCACCTGCACCCGGACAACTGTGTTTTACCACTTCTTTAAAATCTTCGGGAGTAATAGTACCCGCTAATTTTTTTCCTAATGCTTCAAAAGCAGAAATGATATTTAATTCTTCGCCTTTATAATGGCCGGCATCAATAGTACCACCATATACCATTATAGAAGGCCTGTTTAAACGGCCCATCGCCATTATTGAACCCGGCATATTTTTATCGCAACCCGGAAGCGCAATTAATCCGTCATAATAAAATCCACCGCAAACACTTTCAATACTATCTGCAATTAAATCGCGGCTTACTAATGAATAACGCATTCCATCTGTACCATTACTGATACCATCACTGATACCAATGGTATTAAAAATCAATCCCACCATTTCTGCATCCCACACACCCTGCTTTACTACTTTAGCCAGATCATTCAAATGCATATTACAGGTATTGCCATCGTACCCCATACTGCATACCCCTATCTGTGGTTTCTTCAAATCTTCTTCGGTTAAACCAATACCATATAGCATGGCCTGTGCTGCAGGCTGTGTTTCATCCTGTGTTAATACTTTCGAATATTTATTTAATTCCATTTTTGCTTTCTCTTATTAATTATGTTTCCAAATTTTTTGTACCTGCCATTTGTTATTTGTTCAACTTCATTGGCAAAACTTATCCCGAAAGCATTCGGGACAATCTTCAACCATATCTCTTTTCTTATCTTTTATTATGTTTGCTTTGCACCCGTCGTTCCTACGGAACGATGAAAAAAAATTCATTTTTTTCTACCCACCGTACGCTCCTACAGAGCGATTGTATAGCCAATCTTCTTTTCCCTATTCGCTGTAATCTCCTCCATTTCCCTCTCCTTAAGGAGAGGATAGGTGAGGTACTTTTCAATTTCATCTACTCCGTAATCACCCTACGTCGCACAAAAAAAGCGGCCCACCTTCTGGAGGTGGGCCGCTTAATATCTTGTGTTATTATAATCAGCTATCCTCCTCCATGCAGTGCAGGAATAATAATGACTACCACAATAATTATTATTGCGTTCAATACTTTGTCATTATTTAATCTGTGCTTTAACATGAAGGTTGTTGTTACACAAATATACTCCCACCAAAATTAAAAACCAAAGAACTTATACCCTCATCCCCTGAAGGGGAGTTATTCAACTACTCTAACTTGAAATCAATCTTTTTAATTAGTTCGAGAATACATTCCAACTGAAGATTATACTCTTGATATACCCCCATTTAGGGGATGGGGGCTATATAATAGTTGACTTTCTCAATTCTATATTTTCTTTATTCAGTCTGCCCGGAATTTTATTTCCGATATAATCACTGATCAATTCCCCAATGGTTGAAGTGAAGTAAAAATTGATGGGTTCAATATCTTTGGTTACAAACTGATTGGCTAATGTCCATTCCACTGCTTCTCTTACCAATGCCGCTTCTTCTTTAAGTTCAAAATAATCCAGCAACATTGCAGCCGATAAAATAGACCCGATTGGATTGGCAATATCTTTTCCTGCAGCCTGCGGATATGATCCGTGAATGGGTTCAAACAAAGCCGTTTTATTTCCTACAGATGCAGAAGGCAGCAAGCCTAATGAACCGCTGATTACACTGGCTTCATCGCTGATAATATCTCCAAACATATTTTCTGTTAACACCACATCAAACTGTTTTGGATTTAAGATGATCTGCATGGCTGCATTATCAACAAATAAAAAATCCAGTTCCACATCAGCATACTGAGCAGCCAGTTCTTTAACTACCTTTCTCCATAACCTTGATGTTTCTAATACATTGGCTTTATCTACAAGAGTTAATTTCTTTCTTCTTTTTTGTGCAGACTGAAATGCCAGATGTGCCACCCTTTCAATTTCTTCTTTGGTATAGGTACAATCATCAGAAGCAACAGTCTGTTCCTCGTTGATTTCTTTTTTACCAAAATAAATACCACCCGTCAACTCACGGAAGATGATAAAATCCACGCCTTCGATGTTCTTTGTCTTCAATGGCGACAAATGATGTAAAGAGGAATACGTAGTGATGGGACGTATATTAGCAAACAGTTGTAATGCTTTACGTATACCCAGCAAACCCTGCTCCGGCCTTACTTTGGCAGTTGGGTCATTATCGTATTTAGGATGACCAATAGCACCAAATAAAATAGCATCACTGTCTAAACAAATATCAATAGTTTCCTGTGGCAGTGGTGTGCCTGTTTTATCAATGGCATCAGCACCTAATAAACAATATTTATAAGCGAACTCATGACCAAACTGTTCTGCAATTGCATTTAGTACCTTAACCGATTGTTTGGTGACTTCGGGCCCGATACCATCACCTTCTATTACGGCAATATTTTTTTTAAGACTCATAATATTTTATACGGATTGATTTTCAAAATTTTCGATCGCTTCTTTATTGCTTAATAAATAATCAATATCATCATACCCGTTAAGCAAACAGGTTTTTTTATACGGATTAATTTCAAAAGCCTCCCCTAAATCCCCTCCCAAAGAGGGGACTTTCGCAGACGCTGTTAATTTGATCGTCTGTGCTTGTAAATCAACAGTAAGGATTGCATCATTTTCCTGGGCAAATATTTTTGCAAGAAATACCTCACTCACTGTTATTGGCAATACCCCATTGTTCAATGCATTGTTTTTAAATATATCTGCAAAGAAGCTTGACACCACTACTTTAAATCCATAATCTAAAATAGACCATGCCGCATGTTCTCTTGAAGAGCCACAGCCAAAGTTTTTTCCTGCAACCAATATTTCTCCGCTGAACTGAGATTGATTCAGTACAAAATCAGCTTTGGGCTTTGCTTCATCATTATCTTCATACCTCCAGTCGCGGAATAAATTTTTTCCAAACCCATCCTTAGTGGTCCCCTTTAAAAAACGGGCCGGTATGATTTGATCGGTATCAACATTTTCCATATTCAATGGAACAAATGTGCTTTTTATAGTAGTAAGTGCGTTCATGTTTTTAATTAAAAAGTAAAAATTCAAAAATCAAAAACGCCCCCTCTCGACTCCTTCTTCCTTTGCTTTCTGCTTTCTGCTTTTCGCTTTTTGCTTTCTGCTTCCTGCTTTCTGCTTTCTGCTTTCTGCTTTTCGCTTTTTGCTTTTTGCTTTTTGCTTTTTGCTTTTCTTTAGTTTAATAATTCTCTAACATCTGTAATAACTCCTGTAACCGCTGCAGCTGCTGCAGATAAAGGACTGGCCAGTAATGTTCTTGCACCGGCGCCCTGACGGCCTTCAAAATTTCTGTTAGATGTGGAGATACAATATTTGCCTGCCGGTATTTTATCTTCATTCATACCCAAACAAGCTGAACAACCCGGCTGACGTAATTGAAAGCCTGCAGCTTCAAATACTTTATCGATCCCTTCTTCAATAGCTTGTTTTTCTACCTGCTTGCTTCCCGGCACAATCCATACTTCCACCCCGTCTGCTTTCTGTTTGCCTTGTACAAAAGAAGCCACCATGCGCAGATCTTCTATTCTGGAATTGGTACAGCTGCCGATGAATACATAATCAATTTTTTGTCCTTTAATTGGCTGGCCGGCTGTTAATCCCATATAGGCCAATGATTTTTCCAAACCTGATTTATCGTTCTCATTTACATTGGCAGCAGTAGGAATATTTTCATCTACACCAATTCCCATTCCCGGATTGGTACCATAGGTAATCATTGGTGCAATATCAGCAGCATCTAAACTGATCTCTTTATCAAAGTTTGCTTCTGCATCTGTAAATAAAGTTTTCCAATGCGCTATTGCTTTATCCCATGCTGCACCCTCTGGGGCAAATTCCCTTCCTTTGATATAATCAAATGTGGTGGCATCTGGCGCAATCAATCCGCAACGGGCACCCATTTCAATACTCATATTGCAAATGGTCATCCTTGCTTCCATGCTCAAACTTTTTATTGCTGAACCTGCAAATTCAACGGCATGACCGGTAGCACCACTGGCAGTGATCTTAGATAATATATATAAAACGATATCTTTTGATACCACGCCCTTTTTTAATTCACCCTCCACATTGATGCGCATTAATTTAGGTTTGGTTTGCAATACACATTGTGTACTCAATACCATTTCCACTTCACTGGTACCAATACCAAATGCAATAGCACCAAATGCACCATGTGTGGAAGTGTGCGAATCACCGCAAACAATAGTATTGCCTGGTTGAGTAATACCTAACTCCGGCCCTATCACATGTACAATTCCCTGAAAGGGATGTCCAAGTCCATATAATTCAACGCCATGTTCACTACAATTTTTAATCAGCGTTTCAACCTGTATTCTTCCTAATTCTTCTTTAATAGGCAAATGCTGATTTAATGTAGGTACATTATGATCAGCAGTAGCAATGGTTTGTTTGGGGCGAAATACTTTGATGCCTCTTTTGTTCAGTCCGGCAAATGCCTGCGGACTGGTTACTTCATGAATGAAATGTTTATCAATATATAATACCGAAGGACCTTCTTCAATACTTTTTACCACATGGGCATTCCATATCTTATCAAATAATGTTTGTGTGCCCCCAAACCCTAAAGGGGAGTTTTTCGAAAAGCTTATATTGTCGTTATTTATCATTTTCTTTTTTAAAACAGGTGGGGGACAATCCCCCACCATTAAACTAAAACTAAACTAAAACGCATGAGAACTGAGTTATGCCGTAGCTAATATCTTTTGTTGGTGTTCGAGAGCCAGCATGGTAAGATCAGCATCTTCAACTTCTTTCTTACTATCTGCTACCTGTACAAAACGTTCGTACAAAACATCTATATCGTTTCTGTCAAATTGGAAATTTAATTTTTGGAAGCGGTGTGCCAGCGCACTGCGGCCACTTCTTGCCGTTAGTACAATTTTAGAACTGTCGGCCCCCACTTCTTCGGGTGCAATGATTTCATAAGTGGTGGTATCTTTTAAAAATCCATCCTGGTGAATACCTGATGAATGAGAAAAAGCATTAGATCCTACGATGGCTTTATTAGGTTGAACCGGCATTCGCATAGTATCACTTACCAAACGGCTCATTGGATTTAATTGTTTGGCATCAATACCGGTAACCAATCCTAATTCTTTATGTTGTTTTAAAATCATCACCACTTCCTCCAATGAAGTATTACCTGCTCTTTCTCCCAAACCGTTAATGGTACATTCAATTTGTCTTGCTCCGGCAATAACGCCGGCTATAGAATTGGCTGTGGCCAGCCCCAGATCATTATGGCAATGACAGCTTAAAATAGCTTTATCAATATTGGGCACATGATTTATTAAGAAAGCAATCTTTTCGCCATACTGGTGTGGTAAGCAATAACCTGTGGTATCTGGAATATTTACAACCGTAGCACCGGCATTAATTACCGCCTCAACCACTTTAGCCAGATAATCGTTATCAGTTCTTCCTGCATCTTCTGCATAAAACTCGATATCATCGGTATATTTTTTTGCCCATTTCACCGCTTGTACTGCTCTAACTAAAATCTCTTCTCTGGTAGCATTGAATTTGGCCCTGATATGAGAATCAGACGTACCAATACCGGTATGGATACGGGGGCGTTTGGCAAATTTCAGGGCCTCGCCTGCTGCATCAATATCTTTTTCTACCGCACGACTTAACGCGCAAACGGTAGCGTTGGTGATCAGCTTCGAAATTTCTGTTACCGAAGCAAAATCGCCGGGACTGCTGATGGGAAAACCAGCTTCAATGATGTCTACCCCAAGGGCTTCCAGTTTAAGTGCCAGGGCTACTTTTTCACTGGTGACTAATTTGCATCCGGGCACCTGCTCTCCGTCTCTGAGAGTGGTATCAAAAATGTGGATTTTGTTACTCGACATAGATAAATTGGTTTATAAAGCGGGTGGTATTTTAAGTTTTGATGATAACTTAGCGCTAAATTTACTACCGAACAGCCAGAGAAGGAAATCAAAAGGGAGCGTTTACTACGCCATATAAAGGCGGTATTTTTGCCTGAAACCATTGCTGGTATTGAATTTAAACATGTTTCAAATACGATGCCCAACCGCCATATAGATACCGTTTTTCAGCTCATTAAATCGCTTGGTAAAAGCGAAAAGCGGAACTTTAAGCTCTATATCACCCGGAACAAGTCTTCAGAGGAGTTAAAAATAGTACAACTTTTTGATGCATTAGACAAAATGGACATGTATGATGAGGCCCTTCTGCTGAAGAAAAATAAAAGCATCAAAAAGCAGCAATTGAGCAACCTTAAAGCCCATTTATACAAACAGATCCTGAGCAGCCTGAGGCTGATAACCGATAACAGCAATATAGATATTGAACTACATGAGCAAATGGACTATGCCCGAATTTTATACAACAAAGGGCTGTACCTGCAAAGTTTAAAAGTGCTCGATAAAATGAAGGAACAGGCCCGTGCCTTTAACCAGCTCACTTATCTGCAACAGGCTTTGTTTTTTGAAAAGAAAATTGAAGGATTGTACATTACCCGAAGTTTAAAAAACCGTGCCGAGGAACTGAGCAAAGAAGCGGATGACATCAGCAAAAGGTTACATAATATTTCTGTATTAAGCAATCTGGCACTGCAATTATATGGCTGGTATATTAAAAATGGTTTTGCAAGAGATAATGTAGAAGAAGAAGCCGTAAAGAATTTTTTAAACGATCAGCTGCCCGAAAATCCGCAGCAGCTGCATGGCTTTTACGAAAAGTTGTATTTATACCAGTGTTATTGCTGGAAAGCTTTTATCCGTCAGGATTTTTTACAGTATTACCGTTATACACAAAAATGGGTGGACCTTTTTGATGAAGAGCCATATATGATCGGCATAGAATCTTCTCACTATATAAAAGGGATGCACAACCTGATGGGCGCTTATTTTAATTTGGGCAATTATCAAAAGCTTGATGATACACTGAAAGTATTTGAAAAATTCAGCAACAGTAAAATAGTACAGCAAAATCAGAATAATTTAATTCAGTGTTTTATTTACTATACTATTTCATTGCTGAATAAACATTTTATCAGCGGTGATTTTTCAAAAGGGTTATTACTGGTGGAAGAGATTGAACTGAAGCTGAAAGAATATGAACTGTATCTCGACCGTCACAGAGTACTGGTGATCTATTACAAAATCGCCTGCCTTTATTTTGGTGCCGGCAATTACGAAACCACGATTGATTATTTAAATAAGATCATCAACTGGAAGGTTGATCTGCGCAGTGATCTGCAATGCTATGCCCGCCTGCTGCACCTGATTGCCCATTACGAACTGGGCAATTATCAGCTGCTGGAATATCTGGCCAAATCGGTGTATCGCTTTATGGCTAAAATGCAGAACTTAAGTGTGGTGGAAGAAGAAATGTTTAAATTTTTACGCAAAGCATTAACTGTAACCGCAGACCAGCTAAAACCTGAGTTTGAAAAACTGCTGCAGAAACTAAAACAATTTGAAACCAAACGTTTTGAAACACGTGCCTTTATGTACCTGGATGTGATTAGCTGGCTGGAAAGTAAGATCAGTAATGTACCGGTACAGGATATTATACAGCAAAAGTATCAGGCAAGAAGAAATTAAACCCCGCCAATTTTGGTGGTTTACGCTTCCCGAAATATTACGCACTAGTTAAAATAAGCTTTTGGCTAATCCCCTGTTTCAATCTAAATTTGCAACTCATAATTCATAACTTATAATTCATATCTCAATTATGGCATACGACGTAATAGTTTTGGGCAGCGGCCCCGGCGGTTATCCTGCAGCAATCAGGGCCAGCCAGTTAGGCAAAAAAGTGGCAATTGTAGAAAAAGAAAGTCTGGGCGGTATTTGCCTTAACTGGGGATGTATTCCTACCAAAGCTCTGCTGAAAAGTGCGCAGGTATACGAATACGCTAAACACGCTGCTGATTATGGCATCAATATCGTTGACCCAACTGCCGATTTTGGTGGTGTGGTAAAACGCAGTCGTGGTGTGGCCGATAAAATGAGCAAGGGTATTCAGTTCTTAATGAAAAAGAACAAGATTGATGTGATCATGGGATATGGTAAACTGATTGCACCCGGTAAATTAGAAATTACAGCAGCTGATGGCACAAAAAAAGTGGAAGAAGCTAAAAATATCATCATCGCAACAGGTGGCAGGGCAAGGGCATTACCCAGCATGCCTATCGATGGTAAAAAAATTATTGCTTACAGAGAAGCAATGAGTTTACCCACCCAACCCAAAAGCATGATTGTTTGCGGTAGTGGTGCAATAGGAAGTGAGTTTGCTTATTTCTACAACAGCATGGGTACAAAAATTACCATGGTAGAATTTATGCCACGCTTAGTTCCTGTAGAAGATGAAGACATCAGCAAAGAACTGGAAAAGCAATTTAAAAAACAGGGCATGACTATCATGACCAACAGTGAAGTACTGAGTGTGGATACCAGTGGCGAAGGTGTAAAAGCAAAAGTGAAAACACCAACCGGTGAAGTGATAGTAGAAGCTGATATTTTATTAAGTGCTGTGGGTGTAATTGCCAATATCGAAAATATTGGATTAGAAAATTTGGGTATTAAAACCGAAAAAGGAAAAATTATTGTAGACGCAAACCAACGCACCAGCATCCCCGGCATTTATGCTATTGGAGATTGCACTCCAGGCCAGGCATTAGCGCATGTTGCTGCAAAAGAAGGTATCAATGCAGCGGAACATTTAAGCGGCCATCATCCCGAGCCATTAGATTATAATAATATTCCGGGATGTACTTACTGCTTACCTGAAATTGCCAGTGTGGGATATACAGAAAAAGCAGCTAAAGATGCCGGCTACGAAATTAAAGTAGGTAAGTTCCCGTTCATCGCCAGCGGTAAAGCGGTTGCTGCAGGAGCTACCGAAGGTTTTGTAAAAGTAATTTACGATGCCAAGTATGGTGAGTTCTTAGGTTGCCATATGATTGGAATGAATGTTACTGAAATGATTGCCGAAGCAGTGGTGGCCCGTAAACTGGAAACTACTGCACACGAAATACTGAATGCAGTTCACCCTCACCCTACTATGAGTGAAGGATTGAAAGAAGCTACTGCTGCTGCATACGGTGAAGCAATAGATATTTAATACACTACATTTTATTTGTACAGTAACCATCCGTTAAAAACGGATGGTTTTTTTATGCCTTGCCCCGGGCTTAAGCCCGGGGCAAGGCATAAAAACAATTTTGTGGTACCAGCTTTTGAACTGCTATTCAGCTGCATTGGCGTCGCACTCTTCAGCGATATAACTTTATTGAGCTTTTATTTAAGCGTAGATAAAATGTCTATTTATCTGCAACAATAAAATAGTTTTCCTAAGCCAATTATATAGCCCAACCATTTTATTGTACCTTTATTTTAATGGATCTATTCATTGATATAATAAAACTTACACCCGACCTTTTAAAACAATATTCCGGCATACCTTCTAAACAGCACCGTCATAAATACGAAGAAATAATTATTGTAAGCAAGGGCAGTCCCTCTCATTTTATAGGTTTCAATACAGCTACTTTTACAGCACCGTTGGTAATTGATGTGGCGCTGGGGAAAAGAACTATCGTACATGAACAAAAAATCATTTATTACATCAATAGCAATTACAGGTATGGCAGGCGCAACAATGAAAATTAATGAACTGGGAAAATTCACACAGCCTTTCAACAACACTGAGCAAATGCCCGTGATGTTTATGGGGCATGGCAGTCCGATGAATGCCATTGAGGATAATGAATTTACGCAGGGCTTCAAAGCAATGGGAAAAGATATTACAAAACCCAATGCCATACTTTGTATATCGGCTCACTGGGAAACAAAAGGCACATTTGTAACAGCTATGGAAAAACCGCAGACCATTCATGATTTTGGTGGATTTCCTCAGGCATTATTTGATGTGCAATATCCTGCACCCGGCAATCCTGCACTGGCTTCAGAAACCAAAGAACTTATCAAAAAAACTGAAGTGGGTTTAGATCAGCAATGGGGACTGGATCATGGTGCATGGAGTGTGATCAAACATTTATATCCTGCAGCTGATGTACCTGTAATACAAATGAGCCTCGACTATACTCAGGGGCCGCAATACCATTACGATCTGGCTAAAGAATTAGTCGCCTTACGTAAAAAAGGCGTACTCATCATTGGCAGCGGTAATCTGGTGCATAATCTTCGTTTGGTTGCATGGGATAAAATGAACCAGCCCGATTATGGTTACGACTGGGCCATTGAAGCCAGTACCAATATGAAAAAATATATTTTAAACGGCGATCACCAGCAATTAATAAATTATCGTTCGCAGGGTAAAGCATTTGATCTGGCAATTCCTTCACCCGATCACTACCTTCCCTTACTCTATACTTTAGCATTGAAAGAAGAGAATGAAAAAATTACGCTCTTCAATGATAAAGCTGTAGCAGGTTCATTAACCATGACATCAGTAAAGATTGACAAAGCCTAACTTTATGATTTGATACAAAACTTACAATAAATATATTGGCATTTCAAGACCGCTCATCCCGAACTGTTTACACAGTTCGGGATTTTTCTTTTAATTTTCTGTTTTATTATTCATTATAAATGATGGCTATGAAAAAATTACCCCGTCGTTCATTTTTACAACATACAGGTATTGGTGCAGGAGCTGCTGCAGCAGCAATGATACTGCCGGCATTCATTCCTGCTGAAGCAAAAAAAACTATCCCATACACCGGCAAAAAATTAAATGTTGCATTGGTTGGTCTGGGTAATTACGCCACTTATCTGGCCGAAGGTATTGAGTCATGTCAATACTGTACACTCGCTGGTATTGTTACAGGACATCCCGAAAAAGCAGCACAATGGAAAAAGAAATATAATCTCTCCGATAAAAATATTTACAACTATCAAAATTTTGACGAGATCGTACATAATAAAGATATAGATCTGATATATATCGTATTGCCCAACTCTATGCATAAAGAATATGTATTGCGTGCAGCTAAGGCAGGTAAGCATATTATTGTTGAAAAACCTATGGCATTAAATGCAGCTGATTGCAAAGAGATGATAGCCGCCTGTGAAAAAGCAGGCGTGCAATTAGCGGTGGGCTATCGTTTGCATTATGAGCCTTATCATTTGGAAATAAAAAGACTGGGACAACAAAAAGTATTCGGACAAGTGCGCTTAATTGAAGTATCGCTGGGTTATAAAACAGGCAATCCCTCAGAATGGCGTTTGCATAAAGCATTATCAGGTGGTGGCCCGTTAATGAATGTGGGCATCTATTGTATACAGGCCAGCCGTTATGTTTTAGGAGAAGAGCCTGTTTCAGTAACCGCTCAATTTGGACCGAATACCGATGCCACATTATTTGCAGAAGTAGAAGCCTCCATTACCTGGCAACTGCATTTCCCCAGTGGTGCAGTATGCAATTCAAGCAGTATGTATAATTGTGGCGTCGATCGTTTTTTTGCTTCTGCAGACGAAGGCTTTTTTGAACTGGCACCGGCGGTAAGTTATGGTCCGTTCCGTGGCAGAACCAGCAACGGCGAATTGAAATTTGAGGATATCAATCAGCAAACCACACAAATGGATGCAATAGCAAAAGTATTATTGGCCAATGAGCAATTGCCCGATCATATCACCGGTGAAGAAGGGCTAAAAGATCTTATCATCATGGATGCTATATACAAATCTGCTAACACAGGGGAAAAGGTTTTGTTGATGAAGTAAATAATTTTTAATCTGCTCCGCATCTTAAAAACGCCATCGCCTTTTTAAAGGCCGCTGGTCAAAGACCAGGCTTTGGCAAAAAGCATGATACACTTGCTTAAAATAAAAAATAGAAATTGTATTTATTTTAATGCAGCTTAGACAAATTTATAATTAAAAGTATTTTGCAAAATTGCTTCTCTTGAAATATAAGGAAGTGATTTTTTTTCACCATAAGAATTTCCTTCTGGTAAAGCATAAATGTTATCTGACATAAAAATTACGTTCTGCTGCTCTTTTAATCTCATTATTTTTTTATGAACTAAATAACTATGAAGCACTTTTTTTGACATTGCAATTTCACCCAAATTTATGGTGCTCATTAAACTATAAATAACATCTGCATTTTCCGACAAAATAAAATATCCATTTAGTTCATTATTAAATAAACCAGATAAAATATTTTCAGAAAAATCATCTGAATACAAAATTATTTTTGATATAGGATATTGTTGCTTTAAATCTTTTAATTGCTGCGCTATGTTTCTATATTCATGATTTACATTAACATGATAAAGCACCCAATGTTTAGCCTAGGTCTTTTGTTCAACAGCATATAAATAATTTTCATTTTTAATTAGAACGGAGGTATTTACAAACCCGGCATTTTTTAAATGACAAAATATGCCAGCTGCATAAATTTCAGAATACCCAATTATGGTAATTAAGCTCGACTTTTCGTTTAATTTACTCATAGAATAATTTACACTTTTAATGATTGGTGGTATAGCAAAACATGCTACTAAAATATTAGCCATTATTAAAGTAGCTGGTTATTTTTATTATAAACAGTGAAAACTAAAATTGAATTGCTATAAATAGCAAATCTTTCAACATTATAGCACTTTTTCTACAGGATTTTTAATGTTATACTACAGCGCTTTACAACAAACTACTTAGTTAATTGCCTAATTAAAAGAAAGGGCTACCAATTCTGGTAACCCTTTCTTTAATCAAGCAGTTTATTTTATTTGCCAAAAACTTTTTTCAAAATATCAGTTACCTGTGCAGCCGGGTCTTTACGAATCTTTTGTTCCTCTAAAGCGATATTATAAAATAATCCGCTCAGTGCTTTTTCTGTTACATAGCCCGAAAGATCAGGATTTACTTTTTTAAGTGATATTTTATTGTAAGCAGAAAAAACATCGTTCCAGTATTTGGTAGCATCAATTTTTTTTAGCGAACTGTCAATTACCGGGCGAAACTTATTGGTGAGTTCTGCAGTAGTTGTCTTTTTTAAATAACCGGTAGCTGCAGTATCACTTCCTTTTAATATTTGCAATCCGTCGGTAATACTCATTTGCTTTATTGAATTCCAGAAAATATTACCCACCCCTTTTGCAGCATCTTCTGCAGCACGGTTCATAGATAATATGGCTTTATCAACCAGACTACCCATACCAACACTGCGTAAAGTCTTTTCCACTTTTTGTGCTTCAGCAGGCATTAATATTTTTATAGCTGCATCGCCAAAAAATCCATCCAGCTTACCTAACTTTTTACTGCTGCTGTCGGTACCCACACGCAAAGCCTCTTTTAAGCCATTGATGATATCATCATTACTCAGGCTTTTAGTTGCCTGCGGCAACTGCACTTTACTCAGTATCGATTTTCCGGTAGAATCTTTTTTGGTTACTTTATTCAGTATCCCTTTTATTCCCTGAGCCTGTAATTGAGAGAGCATTAAAACACTTACCGTGAGGCATGTAAACAATTTTGTCATAGTAAATTCTTTTGTTTTCTTTTATAAGACAAAACTAATGCCATCCGGGCAAATATTTGGTTAAAATTGATTAACAAATACGGGGTAATTGCTCCCCGGTTAAATAATTCACCACCCTTTTGCCGCCAATACGGCTTTTCAGGATTACTTTACCGGGATGTTCATGGGTAACTGTACCAATTATTGCAGCATTTGTACCATTGGTATCATTTTGTAACGCCGCTAAAAAATCTTCAGCAATCTCTTTTTTAACAACAGCCAAAAACAAGCCTTCATTGGCAACATATAATGGATCAAGGCCCAGCATTTCGCAGGCACCATCTACCTGTTCGTCGATAGGAATCAACTTTTGATCAAGATAAAAACAATGTTTAGTAAGTTCTGCAATTTCATTTAGAACAGAGGCAATGCCTCCCCTTGTTGGGTCACGCAGAAATTTAATATCGGCACCAAATTTTTCAACCAGTGCAATGATGGTATGATTGAGATTGGCTGTATCACTTTTAATATCGGTATCAAATTCCAGACCCTTACGTAAGCTCATAATGGCAATACCATGAGTGGCAATATTGCCGCTTACAATTATCACATCTCCTTCCTCAATATTATTATGATGAATATTGGCTTTGGGATGAATGACACCCAATCCGGAGGTATTGATAAATATTTTATCCCCTTTGCCCTTCTCCACCACTTTAGTATCGCCGGTAACAATTTTAATATTGGCTTTAATGGCGGCTTCTTTAATGCTTATCATTACTTTCCAGAACTCTTCCATGGTAAAGCC
>JBAXET010000027.1:0-27389 GCA_037140275.1 Ferruginibacter sp.
CCGGTAATTTCTCCGGATGAAATAAAAAAATATCCTGCATATAAAATAATGCAATGCCAATTAATGCATACAGCAATACAATAACTTTTACCCAACGGAATAGTATTTTTTTTTTCATTTTAATCTTGCTTTACACAATTATTTATTTAGAGGGCCTTTCAGGGGTTTAGAAGTCTAGGGGTTTAGTACTGCAGTATATCTCTTATAAAATTATGGTACTCCGGAAATGAAGGCAGGTTATTATGTCCGCCGCCATGAATTCGTATCAGTGTAATTTTTCGGTGATTGAGCTGTTGTAATTTTTCACTGTTGCTGATGGGTATCAACCAGTCTTTGGTGCCATGCAAAATATAAGTATGGCAATTCACTTTAGGTATCCATTTATCGGTGCGCAAATGATAGCGTAAAATATATTTCACGGGCAGGATAGGCAAAAAGCGTTCAATAGTTTTTTTAAAACTAAAATAAGGCGCATCCAAAATAAGGTAGCGGGGCATATTATCGGCGGCCAGTTTTGCTGCAAAGCCACTACCCAAACTTCTGCCATACACAATCATGTGATTTTGCGGATAGGTTTTGGTGAGTGATTCATATACAAACTGCATATCAGTCAGCATGTCTTTTTCGCTGCGCTTGCCGGTACTTTTTCCAAAGCCGCGATAATCTACCAGTACCACATCATAATTATAGCGGTAAAAATCTTTGGCATATTTGGCCCAGCCTTTAATACTTCTGCTGTTACCATGAAAGTAGAGAATCAGGCCCAATGGTTTGTCAACATGAAAATGCAATCCATTAATGCGCACCCCTTCTTCCACTTCAAAAAATAATTCCCTGAAGGGTGCATCGTATTTATATTCAAAATCCGCATGTAATTTTTCGGGCTTAAAAATAAATTTATCCTGGAAAAGATACGCAGTCACAGATAAGATAACAATGCCGGCGATGATATATAGGGCGAGTTGAAGCAATTGTTCAGTTGATGGTTGTTGGTTGATAGTTGGCAGTCAGGTGCATACTGTTAAATTAGACATTCTATTCAACACTGCAAACAGTAAACCCTAAACCGGAAACTGTTTTTCCCACGCAGCTGTACCACCTATCAGATTCACAAGATTATCGAAGGGGTATTTTTCCATTAGCCGCTGTATGGCTATCTGGCTGCGGATACCATGGTGGCAATACAGAATAACAGGGCGGTCGGTGGAAATTTTGTCTATTTGTTTTACAATTTCACCCAGCGGAATCAGTTCACCGCCAATATCAAATTCGGCATGCTCTTCCGGCTCCCTAACATCAATCAACTGCACATTACTATTATAATGTAACAATGTTGACAATTCCTGTGCTGTAATACTTTTCATTTTATGCTTCGTCATCTTCCTCACCCAGGTAGATCCTGTTGATTTTCATTTTACTTACAGGTGCCACTATCAGCGGAAATTTCTCTACCTGCACCTTACTCTGTTCTAACCCAAAACCTTTTTCCTCACTGAGTGATACTTCTTTTATCCAGAAGTATAAACGCATCACCAGTTTTTCAAAGAATGGCAATTCGTTTTCTTCACTTAAGAATTTTTCCATTACCACAAACTGAAAATCGCCGGTAACATTATTCCGTTGCTGACTTTCGTAACGGCTGGTTACATTCACCTCGCGATTAGCCACCAGATCTTCCACCACTTTTTTAAACATCAGATTGATCCTTGGTGCAATTCTGAATCCCAAACGGAATTCCACTCTGATGATATCATTAGGGATGATATGCTCTACTATATATTCAGAAGTATACGGATCATCCAGTGTATCCACATGCACAAACCAATAGATATCTGCCCTTTTAGGTTTACCGCTTAGAATACTGTAAATGATTTTATGTTCAATTTCTTTTGGGTTATTTGCACTGGTTAAATACACTAAATGGGTAGCATATTTTGGAACTGTAATATCGTTGCTTAGCTCTTCCAGTTTAGGAATATACTCTTCCAGTCGTACAAATTCAACATAGCGGTTTTTAATTTTCCTTGCCCTGTACCATACATACATTACCGCAAATAAACCTCCGCCAACAATTAAGGTTACATAACCACCATGCGGAAATTTATCCAAATTAGCTATCAAAAAGCTGATCTCAATGGTAAGAAAAACCGCTAAAAATATGTAAATGAATATGGGATTAGTCCTTCGGGTAACCAGATAGTTAGAGAACAGAATAGTGGTTGCCAGCATACATAAAGTAATGGCTAAACCATACGCTGCACCCATTGCACCTGAAGTTTGAAAATACAATACAATACCCACACAACCGGCATACAAGAGTGTATTGATGCCCGGTATATACAACTGCCCTTTCGCTTCTGTAGGATAGTTGATTTTCATTTTAGGCCAAAGATTGAGGCGGATGGCTTCACTTATTAAAGTAAATGATCCACTTATTAAAGCCTGACTGGCTATAATTGCAGCAAGTGTGGCTATAATAATACCTGCCAGTAAAAACCAATGTGGCATGGTTTCAAAAAATGGATTTTTCATTGGGAGCGCACCCGAAATTTTTTTCAGTAATTCGCTGGTGGCAAATGTTTTTCCATTGTTATGCAGTAACCAGGCACCCTGACCCAGATAGTTCAATATCAAACAGGTTTTTACAAACACCCAGGTATATCTGATATTGGCACGGCCGGTATGTCCTAAATCACTATACAATGCCTCTGCACCTGTAGTACATAAAAATACAGCACCCAGTAACCAGAACCCTTTGGGATAAAAGAATAAAATCTTAATGGCGTAATAAGGATTAAAGGCTTTTAAAATACTCAGGTCATCTGAAATATGTGATATACCCAGTACAGCAAGCATTAAAAACCAGATAAGCATAATGGGACCAAACATTTTTCCAATACTGGCTGAGCCAAATTGCTGCATAAAAAACAGCAGGGTAAGAATACCTAAAATAATCAGTATGATAGTTTGTTCTGTGATATTTTGAAATGCCGAAATATTTCTTAACCCTTCTACTGCAGAAGCAACAGAAATTGGAGGGGTAATCATACCATCTGCAAGCAATGCAGCACCACCCAGCATGGCAGGAATCACCAACCATTTTTTCTGCCTTCTTACTAATGTATATAAAGAAAAGATACCACCTTCCCCGCGGTTATCTGCTCTTAAAGTAAGCACTACATATTTGATAGTGGTTTGTAAGGTCAGCGTCCAGATGATGCAGGAAAGGCCGCCAATGATAAGATCGGGTTCAATTTTTCTACCGTTGATGATCTCACTGAATACATACAGGGGAGAAGTACCAATATCGCCGTAAATAATTCCGAGAGCTACTATTAAACCGGCAGCGGTAACTTTGTTGACATGTTTCGACACAAAAAATAATTTAAGCGTTCATCAGGAAGTTATAAAAAACAATACCATTAGATTAATCAGTGCATTAATTTTTCGCCATTGGCACTCCCTCTAAGGCATATTTGTTGCACATTGAAGCAGCAAAATATCACCTTGTCTAAAAAATAGGTACAAATGTAGAATGAAAACGAATATAAGGGCTGAATTATTTTTGTTTTACCAAATATTAAGTCTGGGCTAAGGAGCTTTTAAAGTAAATATGGATCCAAAATGACTGGCAACTGAAACAAATAGTACAGGCAGGCCCATAAAAAAAGTGTAAGCCTCATCTATAAGCTTACACTATATATATTTCCTGCAGGTTTCTCATATCAGGGGTTCAACAAGGCCTCAGCTCTCTTGTTCGACGGGATATTGGATCAACGAACCAAATACAGGATATGTAAAATTTTTATATGCCGTATTTATTATATGGTAAATATCGGATAGACTTAATTTTTAAGATTAGAAGACTACCTTGTTTTTCTGTAGAAAAAAGGCTATTTTTAATTTTAAGTAAAAAACAGCCTTTCAAGTATGAAAACATTTTTATTAGTAGACGATCATATTGTGGTGCGGTCAGGAATGAAAGGCATTCTAATGGAAGTATTTAGTCCCTGCGATATTCATGAAGCTAGTGATGGTGACTCAGCTTTGGAAAAATTAAAACAACACAGTTACGATTTGATTTTGATGGATATACAAATGCCAAAGACTGATACACTTGGACTGGTTGATTTTATCCATATAAAATATCCCGCTATAAATATTTTAATGTTTTCCATGGGTGCCGAAAATATTTATGCCAAAAGGTTTATTAAAGCCGGCGCCAAGGGGTTTATTTCCAAAGAATCTCCTATGGAGGAAATAAAAAAAGCTATTAACCTGATTTTAAACGGCCGTTTGTATATCAGCGAAGATCTGGCTAATTTACTTGCCCAAGAATCTTTTTCGGGTAAAAGCGGTAACCCATTTGATAAATTATCTCCACGTGAATTTGAAATTGTATCATTATTATTAACCGGAAAAACGGTAAGCGAAATTTCCAAATCTATTCACCTCCAGGTTTCCACTGTAGGTACTCATAAGGCCAGAATATTTGAAAAATTGAGTTGTTCAAATATTTTAGAATTAAAAGAATTGGCCAATTCTTATCACTTATAAGTTCCATTTCAACTATTATTTCCATTTTTTAAGCTGCCCATTTATGGCTAAGTAGAACTACGTAGCCTGATAAAAATCATTTACACTGATGCTTCTTGTCATTTATGGCAATTAATATCTGAACTACTTTTCAGTAATTAAATAAGGATATGGAACAAACAATATTATTAAGCCAACTGGGAAGAAAAATTAAAGTTCTTCGTACCCAGAAAAAGATGACTCAGAACGCATTGGCAACAGCATGTGATTTTGAAAAAGCCAGAATGTCGAGGATCGAATCGGGACAGGCTAATCCTACGTTTAAAACCCTGCATAAATTAAGTCAGGCACTGGAAGTGCAGATTACAGAGTTTTTTACGGACTAACACATACTGCACATTATTGGCAGGGTTACAGTACAGGTATGCTATCCGCTTACCTGTATTTATGCATAGGTATATATCATAGGTAGTTGTGTTGTACAATCTTTACTTTAATAGCTTTACATGATACTTGTTTATATAACCGTCGTTTAACATCGACATAAAACCTTAGTCATGAAAACCCAATCCTTTTACCTCACTGCAATTTTATGTGCCGGCATTGTAATAAGTAGCAATGCACAAAACACCAAATCAGACAAAGAAGAAAAAACTGCCCCGCCTTCAAATTTTTTTAAAGTAAACCTTACCGGTATACCTTTAAAAAATTATTCTGTTCAGTATGAAAGAGCGTTAAACAGAAAACTATCATTTGCTGTTGCTTTCAGAACCATGCCTAGTACAGGCATTCCTTTTAAAACACAAATATTGGATGCCGTAGGCACTAATGATCCGGATACCAAAAACACTATCGAAAAATTAAAACTGAGCAATTTTGCTGTAACGCCAGAACTGCGTGTATACCTGAGTAAAAAGGGATATGGCCGTGGATTTTATATTGCACCATTTTACCGCTATGCCAGCTTTAGTACTAATGATCTATTATTTACATTTCAAAATGCATTAAACATCAGCAGAACCATGAGCATGTCGGGTAAACTCACCAGCAATACCGGTGGACTATTACTGGGTTCGCAATGGGCTTTGGGGAAATATATTTGTCTTGATCTATGGATACTGGGTCCGCATTATGGTAGCGGCAAAGGAACTTTCAGTGGTGTTTCAGGAACGCCATTAACTATTGAAGAACAAAATGACCTTCGCCAGCAATTGAACGATATTGATATTCCGCTTACCAATAAAACAGTTACTGTAAATGCAAACGGAGCTTCATTGCAGTTAAGCGGCCCATGGGCAGGTATACGGTCGGGTATTTCGCTGGGTATAAAATTCTAAAACAAAGCCCCACTCTTTCGAGCAGGGCCACACATACATACCAAATACAAAATTTTAATAGCGGTGTTATCTTAAAATGATAATACCGCTTTTTATTAGTCAGGTTTTTTACCGTCTAAAAAGGTGTTGATGGTGCTGATTTCAGCCTGATTGTTTTCGTCGCTTTTTACAGTGTAATTACTGTAAAAACTCTCTACATCCGCGATGGAATTATTCATTTCCATATTGCGGCGAAGGTAAGCTGGCACCGTTTCAAACTCGTTGTTCGGATCAGCTGCGTTGATGTTGAATGACAAATTACGCAGCTTCGCAATGCGTTCTATAGCCCGGCGCCTGAGTTCTTCTGTTTCGTCCTGCGGTGCAGGATCCTCAACATTAGACATCATGATGGGCTGAGTTTGTTGTACAAGTTGCTCTTCCTCCGCCGCTTGATGGGATTTAACCACCAATTGCATTTCAATTTCAGGTTCGTCGGCCTTTACTGTTATATGCATTGGCAGTGGTTCCTCGTGTGATTTGGATTCTGCTTTAGGTTGGTCCTCCGCATAAATTTGCGCAGGCTTCGCCAATTTTACCCCCGACGAAGGGGTTGTGCTAGCTTCTTTTTTTATAGTTGAAATAACTGGTTGAACGCTGGTTTTTTGAACAGGTTTTTCGGTGGGTACAGGAGTTGTGGGTATATCAAATTCAATTACAGGAACATGATCTGAGGCCGAAGATATTTCAAAAAATACCGGAGCTTCTTCAATCTTTTCCCCAGTAATTATACTTGGTGCTTCTACCATTTTAATTTCGGATTTTACTTCCACTAATTTGGGTGTAAGATCTTCTTCAATAAGCACTACAGGTTGTTCAGTAATTTCTGCTATAGCCAGTTCCTCTTCCTTTTCATCAAACTGAAATGTAGGCTGCTGAATAGAAACCAGTTTAGCAACAGGTGCTGCTTCTTTTACCGGCATCTCCAGCGTCATAACAATTTTGTCAGAAGATTTTTCTTCTGCACTTGCAGATGGCCTTTTAGCAAACGGATCTTTATGTTCAAAACCTGTAGCAATTAATGTTATGCCAATCTGGTTGCCCAGGGTATTATCGTAACCCAAGCCTAAGATCACATCAGTATCTTCTCCGGCATTGGTGAGTAAATAATTCTGTATCACTTCCACTTCATCCATTGTGAATTCATTTTCACCCTCAGCAGAATTGATATTGATCAAAATCCATTTTGCACCACGGATATCGTTATCATTAAGTAATGGAGAATTCAATGCATTTTCAATAGCCTGTTGTGCCCTGTTTTCGCCTTCTGCTGAAGCAGATCCTAAAATAGCCACGCCACCATTACTCATTACAGTGCATACATCGGCAAAGTCAACATTAATTTGTCCGGTACTGTTAATTACATCAGTAATACATTTAGCCGCTGTTGCCAGTACATTATCTGCCTTTGCAAAAGCTTCTTTCATTTTTAAATTACCAAACTGATGACGCAGTTTATCGTTGCTGATCACCAGTAAAGTATCCACATGGTCTTTCAATAAGCCAATACCTTCTTCTGCCTGAGCAATTCTTTTTTTACCTTCATAAGCAAATGGAGTGGTAACAATACCCACAGTTAAAATGCCCAGATCTTTACAAATTTTTGCAATGATAGGCGCACCGCCTGTACCTGTACCACCACCCATTCCGGCAGTGATAAAAGCCATTTTAGTATTTACTTCCAGTATACGTTTTATTTCTTCTAAACTCTCTTCAGTTGCCTGTCGGCCAATAGTTGGATTGGCTCCTGCACCCAAACCCTGTGTTAAATGCGGCCCCAGCTGAATTTTATTGGCCACCTTACTTTGTGCAATAGCCTGTGCATCGGTATTACAAATGATGAAGTTTACCCCTTCAATATTTTGTGAGAACATGTGGTTTACTGCATTGCTTCCGCCACCACCAACTCCAATCACTTTAATGATGGAGGATTGTTCTTTTGGCAAATCAAAATGTATCATAGTCGTTAATTTGTGGGTTAGTTTTTTTTTGAGAAGATAGAAGTTAGAAGATAGGAGATAGAAGCTTGACAACTCTTCTATATTCTTCCTTCTATATTCTTCCTTCTATATTCTTTCTTCTATATTCTTTCTTCTATATTCTTCTCTCCAATTACAATTTCGCGTCTTCTTCTTCTTTAAACAGATCAATCAAACCAATTTTAAAAGAATCCATAAAACTCTTCAGTGTTTTGCGTTGTTTTATTTTAACGGTTTTGCTTTCTTCTTCTTCTACATCCAGCATTTCTTCTACTGCAGGTTGTTGCAGGCTGCTTGGCACTTCCACTCTTCTGAAGCTTTCTTCAAATTGTTTATTCTTGTTTTCGTAATCGTTATATCCTTTTAATATTAAACCAATACAGGTGCTGTACATTGGCTTGGCCAGTTCATCAATATGGCCTGATGCCAGGTGTTCGTTAGGATAGCCAATTCTTGCATTTAATCCGGTAACATATTCTGTTAACTGAATCAGGTGTTTTAACTGAGAGCCGCCACCGGTTAATATTACACCACCATTTAACATGCGGGTATCTAAGCCTACCTGTTTTAAATGATAGGTTACAAAATCCATGATCTCACTCATGCGTGCCTGAATAATAGCGGCAAGATTTTTTACAGAGATTTCTTTTGGAGCCATACCACGCAATCCCGGAATGGTAATAAAAGCGTTTGCTTTAGCTTCATCGCTTAATGCACTTCCAAACTGTACTTTCATTTGTTCGGCCTGTGTTTTCAATACACCCAAACCGGTTTTAATATCGTTGGTAATATTTTCACCGCCGAAAGGAATTACTGCAGTATGTTTTAAAATACCTTCATAAAAAACTGCCAGATCGGTAGTGCCACCACCAATATCCACAATAGCAACGCCGGCTTCCAGATCCTGATCGCACATTACAGCGGCTGCAGAGGCAAGCGGTTGTAATACCAGATCTTTAGTTTGAAGCCCGGCTTTTTCAACACTCCTGTTGATGTTGCGTATTGCGTTTTTATCTCCTGTAATAATATGAAAGTTGGCACCCACCTTCACACCACTATATCCTATCGGGTTAGGAATATTCTGAAAATTATCTACCGTAAATTCCTGAGGTATCACATCAATGATCTGGTCACCTGCCGGAATATAAGTACGGTACTGGTCTGCAATCAGGCGGTCGATTTCTTCCTGACGGATCTCTTCTTCAATACTCTGACGTACGATATCGCCTCTGGTTTGCAAACTTTTAATATGATGACCTGCAATACCAACATATACTTCGTTGATGAGCAGATTAGGATTGGAATCGTAGCAATTTTTTAAAGCCATTTCAATAGCCTTAATGGTTTGGTCGATGTTTAACACCATACCGTGTTGTACACCATTACTGTTAGCACGGCCAAAACCGAGTATCTCCAGTTTGCCGTATTCGTTTTTTCGTCCAGCAATAGCGGCAATCTTTGTGGTACCGATATCGAGTCCTACGATGATGGGTTGTTCGTGATTCATATTTGTATGTTTTGTGTGTTTGTGTGTCTTAGTTAATTTTTTTTGTTAATGGTTCATTGTTGATGGTTCATTGTTGATGGTTCATTGTTGGTGCTTGAAAAATCAGGCACTCTACTATGAACTATTACCCATGAACTATGAACTTTTTTAATATTCATTTTTTACCGGCATTACTATTTTTGGTTTATCGGTCGTTGGCTTTATTACAGGATTTGGATTGGGTATTGGTTTTTTTTGTTCCGGTTTTGTTGCGACCGGAGCAGTTGGTTTTGCTGCCCCGGGTTTAACCGGAGCAGGTGTTTTTAAAAGGGGCGGATTAACGGGAGTCGGATTCAATGCGGGTATTACTGCTGGTTGCAGAGGTTTGTCCATTGCTGCATTACTCGTTTCAAAATTATCTTCTCTTTGCATCGACTGCTGTATCATACTGCTGTCAGCGGTGTTTGTACTATTATCCGGCATTATGGTTTGTACCGAATCTTCTGACTGCATTGCCGCATTTACTGCAATGGCCTGCATCAGTTGTAAGGTTCTTAAAGAATCAGCTGTTTTATCTTCCGCACCCCTGATTTTTGCCACCACCTGATTTTTATACTGTACATTAATTACGCTGTACTTATTCCATCCGGTTTTAACCAGTATGTTTTTATAAAACAATTGTAGCCGGCTGAATTTTTCTTCAATATCGCTGCCATTGCCAAACACTATGATTTGATTGCCTATTTTAGGAATCATTTCAAAATTGTACTGCTCTGTAATATCCACCTGATCAATCATCGCCATTCTGAAAGAATCTTTTTGAATAGAAATACTTACATTTTTAATATCTCCCAATAAATTACTATCGGCTTTTGACAGCACAATATTGTCTGTAGGAAAATTTGTGAACACCGGCAGCTTTGCAGAAAACTTATCACTTAGTGGCAACATTTTTAATGTGGCATCAATATAAAAAGAGTTGCCACTTTTAGTAAATAGCCTTGCCACAGGTTCCCGTTCCTGAACACTTACCCTTAACACTTTATTATTATCAAAGAACAATTCGGCATTTTTTACCCAGGTACTTTTTTCAATCTCTGTTTCCATCTGTTTTAAATCGAAAGTACCAATGGCTTTACCTAAAGGAGCTGTCTTGCAAACAGTTGTAACTACATTCAGAATATCTTTTTCATCAACAAATTTTTCGTTGTTGAAAATGGTGTTTTCAATACCCGAAATAGTGACTTCAATTTTTGTGCACTTTTCTGCGTCATTTTTTTTAATGGCCGCCGCTAACAATACAGATGTGCCTGCACCTACTGCCAGCCATACAATGGCCAGTAATATTTTTTTAATGCTGTATCGTGTCTTTTTTTCCAATTACTTATCTACTATTTCTTTTATTGCACTCACCAGTGTATCTATATCGCCTGCACCTGCTGTAATAATCAGTTCATTTTTATTTTCTGCTATCCATTGTAATACTTCATCTTTTGTTTTAACAGCCCGGTTTTTATTTGTCATTTTATTCAGCAGCATTTCGCTGTTCACCCCTTCCATGGGCAATTCTCTTGCCGGGTAAATAGGTAAAAGAATGATCTCGTCTGCCATATCCAGTGCGGCTGCAAATGCATCCGCAAAATCTTTAGTGCGGCTGAACAAATGCGGCTGAAAAATCACCGTACATTTTTTGTTCGGAAACAAATTTTTTGCTCCGCCCAGTAATGCTTTTAATTCGTCCGGATGATGCGCATAATCATCGATATACACTACATCATCATTCTTTACGATATACTCAAACCTTCTTTTTACCCCTTTAAAAGAACTTACCGCTTCCTTAATTTTTTCATCCTCTATTTTTAAATGATGTGCTACTGTTATTGCAGCAATTACATTTTCAATATTGTGCATACCACCCATATTCAGCACCACCCCGTTCAGCTGCCAGTCTTTTGTAATCAGATCAAACTGATAGCTGCCATTATGGGTAGTGATATTTGCAGCATATACATCAGCCCTGTTATCATTCAGGTGATAATGGATATGATTACCGGCCTGCAAAGCATCACTTCTTTTTAATCCGTATTTACTGATCAGCAATCCGCCGGCTTTTACTTTTACTGAAAAATCAATAAATGCCTGCTCCACATTTTCTGCTGTGCCGTAAATATCCAGATGATCTGGATCCATTGCAGTTATGATGGCCACATCCGGATTCAATTTCAAAAAACTTCTGTCGTACTCATCTGCTTCCACTACACAAACATTGTTTTCGCTGCTCCAGAAATTACTGTTGTAATTGCTGGCTATACCCCCCAAAAAAGCATTGCATCCAAAACCACTATGCCTTAATATATGTGCCACCATGGTGCTGGTAGTGGTTTTGCCATGCGTACCTGCAACACAAACATTAAAAGAGCTATTGGTGATAGCACCCAGCACATCACTACGCTTTACTACCGTATAATCATGCTGCAGGCAATAGTTCAACTCCTGGTGATCTTTTGGAACTGCCGGAGTAAATACTACCAGTTCTGCCGCTTTGTCAATGAACTCAATATTATCTTCATAATGCACTTTAATGCCCTCTGCTACTAATTGCTTTGTTAAAGGAGTTTCTGTTTTATCATAACCCGATACTGCCACTCCCTTTGCATTAAAATATCTTGCAATCGCACTCATTCCAATGCCGCCGATGCCAATAAAATAAATCCGCTTTACCCCCTCCGCCCCCTGAAGGGGGAACTTTGCCTCTTTTATATTTGTTCTCCCATTCATTTATTAAATCAATTTCAAAATTTCATTTGCAATCACTTCATCAGCATTAATTATACCTAATTTGCTGATATTGTTTTTTAATTCGTTTTGTTTTTCCACATCAGTTGACAACCCAATAATAGCCGGCACCAACTGATCTAACGCATCACTGTCTTTTATCATTATGCCCGCATTTTTATTAACTAAATTTTGTGCATTCACCGTTTGATGATCTTCTGCCGCAAAAGGGAAAGGCACAAATACAGCAGGTTTTTTACACACACATAATTCTGCAATGGCCATCGCTCCACTTCTGCTGATCACCATATCTGCCGCTGCATATGCCTGCTCCATCTGCATTATAAAATCGTTGACCCAAATATTTTTTTTACCCGCTGCCCGCTCTTTTCCTTTAGCTGCATATGGTTTGCCTGTTTGCCAGATCAGTTGTAACCCGTGCTTTTCAAATGCATCAATATATTTATCCAGTGCTTCGTTAATACTTTTTGCACCCAGACTGCCGCCAACAGACAAAACAGTTTTCTTTGAAGCATCCAGTCCGAAAAAATTTATCGCCTCTTCTCTCGTTACCACACTCTGCGATATGCTGCTTCTAACAGGATTTCCGGTGATCATGATTTTTTGTGCCGGGAAGAATTTCTCCATTCCGTCTGTTGCCACAAAAATTTTAGTAGCATTTTTTGCCAGCATGATATTGGCTTTACCTGCAAACGAATTGCTTTCATGAATAAATGTGCGGATGCCTTTAGACTGTGCAAAACGCAATACCGGATAACTGGAATAGCCACCCACACCAATAACTGCTGTTGGCTGAAATGTTTTAACTATTTTTCTTACCTGAAAAAAACTTTTGATGATTTTAAAAGGCAATCCAATATTTTTTATCAAAGAACTTCTGTTAAACCCTGCTATATCCAACCCTTCAATTGTATATCCTGCCTGAGGCACTTTTTCCATTTCCATTTTTCCCTTAGCTCCAACAAATAAAAATGCTGTTTGCGGTGCCAATTTTTTAAGAGCATTGGCAATGGCAATGGCCGGAAAAATATGCCCACCTGTTCCGCCTCCAGCGATAATAATTCTACCCCCTGCCCCCCTAAAGGGGGAACCTGAATTGTTACTATCTTTTATTTCTTCGTTCATTTATTAAACTCGATACCGTTACTACTTATAAACTTTATATTCCTGCTACAATTTCTCTCCCTCATGCTACCTTTTCAGGGGCAGAGGGGGTTGGTTCCAGTTGCTCCACATTTCGGGCTACACTTAAAATAATGCCTATTGATAAACAGGTGAATAAAAAACTACTTCCTCCCATACTTACCAATGGTAAAGTAACTCCAGTATTAGGAAATACATTTACAGCCACACCCATATTTGCAATTGCCTGAATTACCAAAGTAAAACTTAGCGCCAATGCCAAAAATGCTCCAAATGCATAAGGGCACTTTCGGTATAATCGGATACAGCGGTATAAAAACAGCAGGTAGATGAATACCATAAATGCTGCTCCAGCCAAACCGTACTCTTCAATTATTATAGCATAAATAAAATCACTGTACGAATGCGGTAAATAATTTCTTGCATCACTGTTACCCGGCCCCTTACCTACCCAGCTACCATTAGCAATTGCTATTTTAGCCTGATTGATCTGGTACAGTTTTTCACTTTCATCTTCTTTATTGCTGTACATAAATGTTTGTATCCGGCTTACCCATGTAGGAATACGCCCCATTGCAAATATTGCCGGAAGCTCTTTTGATTTATGTGCCGCTTTATCATATGAACTAACAGCGAGCATAAACAAAAAGGCTACTGGAATCATAGCAACACCTATAGAAATTAAAAGGTGTTTGGTATGCGCCCTGCCAATAAACATCAGCATAAAACTTGTGGCCCCCACCAATAATGCGGTAGATAAGTTTGCCGGAGCAATCAATGCACAAATGATAACCACCGGTGTAATGATTGGTAAAAATCCTTTTTTAAAATCTTTAATTACATTTTGTTTACGGCTTAATTGTAAACTTAAATACATGAACAAAGCCAGTTTAGCCAAATCAGAAGTTTGCATGGTCATATTAATAACCGGCAATGTGATCCAGCGGCTGGCACTGTTAATATTTGAGCCAAACAATAAAGTATAAATCATTAATGGTATAGAAACCAAAAACAAAATCTTAGCCACCCTTGCATAAATGGTATAATTTACTCTGTGCGCAAAATAAATCATTAGCAAGCCGATAACTATAAAAGCCAGTTGTTTAAACAAATAGCTTTCGGGACTCTTACTGTATTTATACGCCAGTGAACCCGTACTGCTGTATACCACCAGTAAACTGATCAGCGTAAGAATAACCACAATGCCCCATATAACACGGTCGCCCCGGGTTTTGCTTACCAGATTATTACTGTTATTAGGAGTAAAAAGTTGTTTTATGTTTATGCTCTCTGCCATAGCCTCACCCTCGTTCCCTCTCCTTACGGAGAAGGAGGCCGGGCATTTATTTGTTATTTATCATTTGTAATTAAGCATTTCAGCTTTAATTTTTTTATCAAATTCAAATCACAATTCTTTAACTGCCTGTTTAAATTGTATACCCCTGTCTTCATAATTTTTAAACAAATCAAAACTTGCACATGCCGGACTCAGCAAAACCACATCTCCTTTTGTTGAAAAATGAAATGCTGCCTGTACCGCATCTTTTGCAGTAGTAGCATCCACTATCATGGGGATAGTATCACTAAATGCTTCATGTATCTTACCATTATCTGTACCCAGACAAACAATTGCTTTCACTTTTTCTTTCACCAGCTCTTTAAGTAAACCGTAATCATTGCCCTTATCAACACCACCTAAAATAAGCACTACAGGTTTTTCCATACTCTCTAATGCAAACCAGGTACTGTTTACATTCGTTGCCTTACTGTCATTAATAAATTGCACATTTTTAATAGTGGCCACTGTTTCCATACGGTGTTCCAAACTTTCAAAAGTTTGTAAAGCCTCTCTTATTTTTTCCTTTCTGATGTCAACTGCAGATGCGGCTAAGCTTGCAGCCATGCTGTTGTACTGATTGTGTTTGCCTTTAAGTGCAAAGTCTTCAATACTCATTTGCATTTCTTCGTTCTTCCATTTCAGGTGCATTTTTGCGTTGTTCAGGTATGCTCCCTGTGGCAGTGGTTTACTCATGGTAAATGGGGCTAAAATTGATTTAATTTGATAGTGCGCTATAGTTTTCGTAGTTACTTCATCATCCAGAGAATATATAAAAACATCTTCCGGTTGTTGATTCATGACAATCCGGTATTTACTGTTGATATAATTCTCAATTTTATAATTGTACCTGTCCAGGTGGTCTTCTGTTATATTGGTCAGAATAGCCACATCCGGTCTGAAGGTTTTAATATCATCTAACTGAAAAGAACTTATTTCGGCTACATACAAAGGCTTAGGATCCAATGCCACCTGCTTTGCAAAAGAGTACCCGATATTACCCACCATCGCACAATCTGCACCACCCAGTTTACAGATATGATAGGTTAATGCTGTAGTGGTGGTTTTTCCATTGCTTCCTGTGATGGCAATTATTTTACTGCTGCCTTTATACCGGTAAGCAAATTCAATTTCACTGATGATGCTAATGCCTTTGGCCCTGATTTTTTTTACCAGCTCATTCTTTTCAGGAATACCCGGACTTTTCATCACTTCGTCGGCATTTAAAATTTTCTCTTCTGAATGCGATGCTTCTTCAAATTGAATTTGATGAACTTCTAACTCTGCTTTATAGCCTTCTTTTATTGTTCCGCCATCGCTTACAAATACATCATAGCCCTGCTGTTTGGCAAGGATGGCAGTGCCAATCCCGCTTTCTCCTGCACCCAATATGACGATCCGTTTTTTCATTATAACAATACCAGCTACATAACATTTCACCTTTGGTGAAATAAAAATTGGTTTTTCAATAGCATTAGCATTTCTCAGATATTTCCTAATCCCTTGATGTCTGCTTTAAAAATTGGTTCTTCAAAAGCATAGAATTTAATGGGTATAGGGTTTCACTGATCATAAGAATTTTCCACAGATACTGATTATTCCAATTGAAAAACTTAGAAGGTTAACAGGTTAACCATTCCAGGTTGCGGTCTTTCAACAAAATCTTGCCCCTTACCGCAGGGGTATATTTATCTTAATTTCAATGTTGCAATTGCCATTATCACACTCAGTATGGTTACAATCCAAAAGCGGACTGCAATCTTACTTTCATGATACCCCAGCTTTTGATAGTGGTGATGCAGCGGACTCATTAAAAACACCCTTCGCCCCTCACCATATTTTCGTCTGGTGTATTTGAAATAAGAAACCTGTATCATCACACTTAATAGTTCTATCAAAAACACAAAGCAGAAAATTGGTATCAATAATTCTTTACGAATGATAATAGCCAGTGCTGCAATAATGCCGCCCAGTGCAAGGCTTCCGGTATCACCCATAAATACCTGTGCCGGATAAGAGTTGTACCATAAGAACCCGATACAGGCACCCACAAATGCTGCAATAAAAATAGACAGCTCACCAATATTGGGTATGTACATCACATTCAGGTATTCGGCCAGTTTTATATTACCGCTTACATAAGCAAATATGCCAAGGCCAATACCAATCACCGCACTTACTCCAGTGGCAAGACCATCTAAGCCATCTGTTATATTAGCACCATTACTTACTGCTGTAACTATAAATATTACAATGATGATGTAAAGAATATAAGTAACCCCTTCCCAGCTTTTAGGCAACAGTTTGGCATAGTTGAACTCGTGGTTCTTTACAAATGGTATTGTGGTGATAGGTGTTTTTACAATCGCAAAAATGTGCTCCTTCCCTTCTATATTAATTACATGAAAAGAATCGGAAGCCAATCTTTCACCGCGGTGTAAAACAGAATCTTTTACATACTGTACATTAGCATTATACACTTCTCTTTCCACCACCACACTTTTAGTAAAAAATAAAGTAGCTCCAACTATAATACCCAGCACCACCTGTCCAAATATTTTAAACCTTCCTGCTAATCCGTCGCTGTCGCTTTTTTTATACGCTGTTCCTTTCTGTTGTGCAATTCTTCTTGCCCTTATTTTTAAATAATCATCAATAAAACCAATAGCTCCCAACCAGATGGTGCATAATACCATCAAACGGATATATACTTTGCCCAAATGTGCAAACAATAAAGTAGGAATGATGATGGCCAGTATGATAATGATACCCCCCATTGTTGGCGTACCCTTTTTCTGCTGCTCACCGGCCAAACCCAAATCCCTTACTGTTTCGCCCATTTGCTTCTTCTGTAAAAAGCTGATCAGTTTTTTACCATATACAGTTGTAATTATCAGACTTAAAACCATGGCCATAATCACCCTTATGGTAAGAAACCTGTACAGGTCGCTCCCGGGGAATTTAAAGCCTTCAGTTTTAAACCATTCAAATAAGTGATACAACATATATTCTGTTTACAGTTTTCGGTTTACAGTTTTCGGTTTTTGAATAACCTGTTACTTTTACCTGCCTTCGTATTTTATTTCTCTAATAATTCAAACATTTCGCTCAGCACTTTCTTATCATCAAATGCATACTTCACCCCTTTTATCTCCTGGTACTTTTCATGTCCTTTGCCTGCTATTAAAACAATGTCTTCTTTTTGTGCCAGGCTTACTGCGGTTTTAATGGCTTCTCTTCTGTCGGCAATGGCAATCACTTTTTTCTTTGCTGCTGCATTTACCCCGGCTTCCATGTCTTTTAATATTTCCAGCGGATCTTCACTGCGCGGATTGTCTGCCGTAAGAATCACTTTATCGCTGTACTCACAAGCCACTTCTGCCATTACCGGCCTTTTGGTTTTATCTCTGTCGCCCCCACAGCCCACCACAGTAATTACCTGTTCGTGGCCATGTTTTAATTTTTTTATTGTTGCCAGTACATTCAATAATGCATCAGGTGTATGTGCATAGTCTACAATACCAATCAGTTTGTCATGTACACTTACGGTATAATCAAATCTTCCTTCTGCGCCATCCAGATTACTCAGTATCTGCAATACGGCATTTTTATTTTCGCCCAAACAAACAGCGGCACCATATACTGCCAGTAAATTATAGGCATTGAATTCGCCAATCATTCTGAAATGCACTTCTACATCATTAACGGTAAGGTGCAAGCCATTCAGACTATTGTCTAATATCTTCCCTTTAAAATCGGCCAGTGTTTTAAGACTGTAGAAATATTTTTTTGCCACTGTGTTTTGCAGCATCACTGCACCTCGTTTATCATCTGCATTGCTGATGGCAAAAGCTGTGGTGGATAAATTATCGAACCATGATTTTTTTACACGGATGTATTCATCAAATGTTTTGTGATAATCCAGATGATCGTGTGTAATATTACTGAACAGTGCACCGGCAAAATGCAAGCCTGCAATGCGGTGCTGATGAATGGCATGACTGCTCACTTCCATAAACACATAATCGCAGCCTTCATCCAGCATTTGTTTTAATAGTGCATTTAAACTGATGGCATCGGGTGTGGTATGAGTGGCAGGAATAATTTTTTCGGCAATCTGATTTTGTACGGTACTTATTAATCCGCACTTATAATCTAATGCAGTAAATAATTTAAACAGTAATGTGGCAATGGTTGTTTTTCCATTGGTACCTGTTACACCAATTAATTTTACTTTGGTGGATGCTTCGCCATAAAAGTTATGGCTCATATAACCGGCAGCCGCCGCAGTATTTTCTGCTTCTATATAAACGATACCTTCCTGTAATACTGCAGGCAATGTTTCGCAAACAATGGCAACAGCGCCTTTTTCAATAGCGGTATCAATAAATGCATGACCATCTGCCGCAACTCCTTTAACTGCAATAAAGCAGGACCCATTACTGATCTTTCTGGAATCGATCTGTAAATCAGTTACTGCAATGGCGGTATTACCCTTTACAGAGCGGATGGCAATTTTATATAGTATGTCTTGTAAGATCAATTTAATGCTAATGAAATAGTTTGTCCTTTATTAAAATTTGTACCGGCCAAAAGAGATTGGTTCATTACTTTCCCTCTTCCTGTGGCAGCTACTTTTAGTCCCTTGTTTTCTAATAAATACACCGCATCTTTCAATCCCATTCCGACAACGTTAGGGGTTACAGAACCGGATGATGAGGAGGAATAAAGCGGCGTATTCAAATAAGAAAAATTATTTTTCATGTCTGCCCTTCTTATTTTATCCGAAGCAGCAGAATCAGTGAAAGGCATTTTTAAAAAATTAAAAATGGATACCAGTTCTTTTGGATACCCATAATAACTGTAACTCAAACTGTCTGTAACAGCAGGAGCTGTAAATTTTTGTGCACTCAGGTAACGGCCATATATTTTATCACTGATCTCTTTAAACACTGTTCCCGAAACATCTGCACCATATACCAGTTTAGACTCCTGACTATTTTGTATTACCACTGCAATACTGTATTTAGGAGCATCATAAGGGAAGTAACCGATGAATGAAGCCTGATAAATTTTATTGCCTTTGTTATAACCTTTGTTATTTAATGCGGTAACTGCAGTACCTGTTTTACCCGCAATACCATAGGTATTATTGCCTAAAATTTTATGACCTGTTCCATGCGCGCTGTCTACCACAGCACGTAAACATTCTTTTACCTGAGCCAGTGTGGCATCGCTGCATACTTTATCTACCAGTACCTGCGGCTCTACAGTTTTAACGGTGATACCATATTCCTGAATAGCACTTACCAGATAGGGCCGCATCATTTTACCATTATTGGCCACAGCATTGTACAACATCAGCATATGTAATGGTGTAACCAGTTCTTCGTAACCGTGGGCCATAAAGGGAATGGTAGTGGCACTCCAGGAACGGGCAGTTGCTTTTTTAATTACAGGATATCCTGAGGCTGCTGTGATATCCACTCCGGTTAAAGTATCTAAACGAAAATGATGTAAATGATCAATAAATTTTGAAGGCTGGTTGTGATAGTACTGATCGGCCAATTTTGCAAATGCTACATTGCTACTGGCAGCAAATGCATTTCTAACTGTAGTCAGGCGTGTACCCATATGTGAGTCCTTAATTTTCAAGCCATGAAAATCTTTTACACCGCCTTCGCAGTCCACCACAGAATTAATATCTACATATTTATCTTCCAGTAAACTCATTAATGTAGCCAGTTTAAAAATAGATCCGGGTTCTGTTCTTTTACCAATACCGTAATTAAGGTCTTCTATAAACTCTCCATTGGGTTGTTTGCCCAAATTGGCAATGGCTTTAATTTTACCTGTGGCAGTTTCCATCACGATTGCTGTACCATGTAAAGAGTTATTGCTTTTCAGCATATTCATCAGTGCATTTTCTGCAACGTCCTGCATATAAGTATCAATCGTACAAATCAAGTCTTTACCATGTTCGGGTTCCAGCTCTGCACCTTCTATAGGCAAATAAGCGCCTGCTACATAGCGCATTAATTTTTGTCCCGATGCTCCCTTCAGCACACTGTCGTAACTTCTTTCCAGTCCCACATTTTTGGTTGAATCTTCTCTTGATAAACCAATGGTTCTGTTGGCAAGCAATACATAGGGGTTGATTCTTTTATCGCGGGGATCAATGATAAACCCGCTTTTATTACGTCCCTGACGTACCAATGGAAAATCTCTCAAGGCTTTATATTCATCAAAAGAGATTTTCTTTTTTAAAATAAAATAACGGTCTTCCTCTTTATACGCCTGCTGTAACTGACTTTTGTATTCAGCCATTGATTTGTCTTTAAACAAATTGGCCAGACTGATACTTAAAGAGTCAATATTCTTTTTAAATCTTTCTCCTCCTTTCTCTCTTAATCCTTCCGCACCAAAATCAACATATACATCAAAAATGGGTACCGATGTGCTCAGCATATTTCCATCTTCGCTGTAGATGGTGCCTCTTTCCGCATCAATGGGTAAATATTTCAGGTGCAGGTTCAGGCCCATATCTATCCAGTACTTACCTTCTACCCGCTGAATATAAAAAGCCCTGCCCAGCACAATAATGCCCAACAGTATCATCCCTAAAAAACAGAGATACACCCGCCACAATATGTCTTTTTTTATATCCATGCCCCTATCCCCTAAAGGGGGATTATTGTTATTTTATTTTTTCTTTTCTTCATCCACCAGTACTACCGGTGGTGTGGTTAATTCTTTTAATCCCAAAGGCTCTACGGCCTTTGCCAGTTCGCTGGCTTTACTTCTGAATATCACTTCACTCTTCACGGTTTTGTATTCGTACTCCAGCTCTTTAATATGTTTTTCAGTAACACTTATTTTTCTTGTGAGCTTATCAGCATAGTGTCCATTGTAGATGTACAATACTGCCAGTGCTGCCAAAAACAAAAAGAAGGGGATGTTTTTAACCACCCACTGATAACTCAGCAGTTTGCGCCAGTCTATTTTTGCGCTGCTGCTTTGTTCTTCTGTTTTATTTTCTTTTTCTTCCAACATTATTGTTAGCTGTATTATTTTGAAACTTTATTTACGGGCTACCACTCTCAACTTTGCACTTCTTGATCTGGAGTTGCGTTTCAACTCTTCTGCTGATGCGGTAATAGGTTTTTTGGTAATGATAGAAAATGGAGATTCAGGTTTGGTGCCATACACTTCATCTGTTTCTGATGGTGAAAAGCCGCCATCGCGGAAAAAGTTTTTCACGATCCGGTCTTCTAAGGAATGGAAAGTAATGATTGCGACACGGCCACCTGCTTGTAATAGTTGGGGAGTTTGCTGCAGCAATTCTTTTAATGCTCCTAATTCGTCATTCACTTCTATGCGAAGTGCCTGAAATACCTGGGCAAAGTATTTTTGAGGATTACCTTTAACCGCTGCTTTAACTGCCTGTTTAAATTCATTGATGGTACGAATAGGCATCAGTGCTCTTTGTTCAACAATGGTTTTAGCCAGTGTTTTAGAATTGGTGACTTCGCCATACTGTTCAAACAATTTATGCAATTGCTGTTCAGTAAAATTTTTGATCACATCTGCTGCAGTACCTGTTTCACGCTGATCCATCCTCATATCCAGTGCTGCATCAAAGCGAATAGAAAATCCTCGGCCGGCTTCATCAAACTGGTGACTGGATACGCCCAGATCGGCCAGAATACCATCCACTTTAGTTACTTTTTGCAGGCGTAAAAAACGCTGCAGGTGACGAAAGTTTTGCGGTATAAAAACCACGCGGTCGTCATCGGGTACATTTTTTTTTGCATCGGCATCCTGATCAAAAACAAACAGTTTGCCATTGGCATCCAGTTGCTTTAAAATTTCTTTGCTGTGGCCGCCGCCGCCAAAAGTGCAGTCGACATAAATGCCTCCCGGTGTAATGTGCAAGCCTTCAATCACTTCATGCAGTAATACCGGCACATGATAATCCGTGGGTTCGTTGTTTAGTCCGTTAATCAGTTTTGTTTCGTGTTGCGCTTCCATACTCAATAACCAATTAACTGTTTACCTAATTAACCAACCGACTTATTCATCACCTCATTAGCCAAATCACTGAAGCTTTGCGGTGTAAAAGTTTCAAAGAACTGTGTATACTTACTTTTATCCCAGATCTCAATTTTATTAACTGCCGACACCAACACAATATCTTTTTCCAGTCCGGCATGTTCACTAAGGTTTTTGGGCAGCAATAAACGCCCTGCACTATCCAGCTCCACCTGAGTGGCACCGTTTAAAAAATAACGGCGGAATTCTCTTACCTTAGGATCAAAATCATTCAACTTGCTGATCTCCGAAAAAATAGGCTCCCAGCTTTGTATGGGATATAGTGTGAGGCATTTCTCAAAGCCACGATTGAGCACAAAAAGGTTAGCCCCTTCCTGTGGCAGCTGTTTTTTAAATCCAGCTGGTAGCAGAAAGCGACCTTTGGGGTCTAAAGTAGCCTCATATTCACCTAGAAAACCTATCATTTTCAATTATTTAGCCCTGCTTAAACAGAAACTTACACAAAATAACACTTTTTCCCACTTTCTGAACATTTTTGGGATAAAGTTTTTTTTCCACATAAGCCCATGGCAGCACCAGTATGCATTTAAGTGCATTTAGGCCGGTAACACATGTGCGTTGACTGTGGATAGCTGTGAATTAGTGGGGATAACCCTCTTTTGAACCCTTAATTTGTAAAAATGACTGCGGCAGGATATTCGGGTACACCCCTTATTAAAAAATTGGGCATCAAACCAACGATGAAAATTTGTTTGGTGCATCCGCCAAAGGACTATGAACAACTTTTAGCAACTGATATTTCAGCGCAGTTTATTTCAGGTAAAAAGATACCCGACTTCGTACACCTTTTTGCAATAAATAAAACAGTTTTTGAAAAAGCTATGCGCCCCATTTTACAATGGGCTAAAAAAAATACCGAAATCATTATCTGGGTATCCTGGTATAAAAAAAGTTCGGGAATGGCAACAGATTTAAATGAAGACCTGATAAGAAATTTTGCTTTACAACATGATCTGGTAGATATAAAAATTTGTGCAGTTAGTGAATGCTGGAGCGGATTAAAATTGGTAGTGCCGGTGGCAAAGAGAAAATAATTACACCGCCGCCAATGGAATGGTAACCGTAAACGTACTGCCTTTACCCAAAATACTTTCTGCTTTAATAGTGCCATGGTGTGCTTCCACCATCGTTTTTACATAACTCAGTCCAAGGCCAAAGCCTTTTACATTGTGTATATTACCGGTATGGGCCCGGTAAAATTTTTCGAAGATGCGGTTCACCGTTTCTTTATTCATACCAATACCGTTATCCTCAATTTTTATTTTTAACTGATTGCCCGAATTGGAAGTGCTGAGTTTTATTTCGAGTGGTTCTTTGGAGTATTTTACTGCATTATCGAGTAAGTTATTGATGAGATTGGTAAAGTGTACTTCATCTGCCAGTATCAAATCTTTTTCGGCATCAAAATGCACTTCCAGCTTGCCCTGTTTTTCTTCTACCTGTAAAGTAATATTATTGAGTGCGCTGGTAATCATATCATGCGCCGGCAGTTTTTTCAAATTCAGCTGCACTTCCTGCTTATCCAGCAAAGCCGCCTGCAGTATGGTTTCCACCTGCTTGTTCATGCGCTTGTTTTCTTCTTTAATGATATTGGTAAAATAGCTGGTCTTTTCGGCATTGCCTTTTACCTTTTCATTTTTTAACGCATCCACGGCCAGTGAAATAGTGGCCAGCGGTGTTTTAAATTCATGCGTCATGTTATTGATAAAATCAGATTTTATCTCACTTAATTTTTTCTGTTTGAGCAAAGTGCGGATGGTAATAAAAAATGCGGTGGTAATGATGAGTGTAAACAAAATGGCACCCATAATAAACCAAAACATTTCCTGCCAGATGATTGTTTTTTGATTGGGCACAATCACACATAACATCTCTTCGTTCACCAGGTTTTCGTAGTTGCTACCGCTGGGGGGCAGTAAAGAAATTACATAACTTTTATTGGTAAGCGTATCCTGATACAGGGTATAAAAATTATCGCTCAGTATCTGCTTACCGCTAATGGTATTTTCGGTAATGGCATATTCAAATGGAAAATGCCGGAGGTTGTTTTTATTGAAAGCGGTACGTATTATTTCGGAAATATCGTCCCTGGTAAAACGCTGCGATACCGAGGGCTTCAGCGGTTGTAACTGTATATGATCGCCGGGGAATATCAGCTCATTTCTTTTTGGCAATGTTACCAGCGAGCCTTTATCTTCGGTAAGCCTTTCGCCGGCATCATTTAAGGAGCGGATGATATTTTCTTCTACCTGTTTATTTTTTGCATCCCGGGCACTTTTGATCCATAAAAACTGAAAGAAAATGAGTCCCAGTAAAGAGAGTGAGATGAGTACCGTAATAATGGGAAAAATTTTCTTCATACCTGCAAAAGTAAATCAGTTAAGGGCTGTAAAATATGGTAAAATGCTGAAAAAATAAATTTAACGAAGGTTTAGAGAATCGAACCGGTTAAAAATAACTGCCTTAATGCTAACTGCTTATACAATTAAGCACTATATTAGAAATATGATTACACCCGGGCCGGGCATATTACTGATAGCAGATCCTTTTTTAAAAGACCCCAATTTTTTAAGAACGGTGGTATTGCTCTGCGATCATAAAGAAGAAGGTAGTTTTGGTTTTGTACTGAACAGAAAAATTGAGGAAACCCTGGACCAGCTACTGAATAATTTTGAAGGCCATCCGCTGCCGGTGTATTATGGCGGACCGGTGCAAACAGATACCATTCATTTTATTCATCAGTACCCCCATCTGATACCCAATGCCTACCAGATTGCTGATGATATTTACTGGGGTGGCGATTTTGAAACGGTGGCTGCATTAATTACAAACAAACAGATTGACCCAAAAAAAATAAAATTTTTTATCGGTTACAGCGGCTGGGGCAAAGAGCAATTAAAAAACGAAATGGACGAGAAAAGCTGGCTTACAGTTACGGCTACACAAAAATTAGCCTTCAATACATTGCCATCGGAGGTTTGGAAAGAGAGCCTGAAACATTTGGGTGGTGAATACGAAATGCTGGTGAATTTTCCTTTAGACCCGCAGCTGAACTAATTGTAAAAAATAACATCAGTAAAAAACTTCGCCTCATATTGTTATGGGGTATTTTATTTTAATTAACTTGAAGGGATGTTATATGGATTTGTAAAAATACTGGCAAGGGTAGCCATCAAATTATATTGCCGGCATATTGACCTCAATAAAAGAGCATTGCTGCAAATAAAAGGCCCTGTACTGCTTGCTGCCAATCATCCCGATTCTTTTTTAGACGCCATCATACTGTGTACCTTATTTGATCAGCCGGTATATTCATTAGCAAGAGGCGATGCATTTAAAAATAAGCTGTATGCCAAAATACTTTTTAAACTTAAGATGATGCCCGTATACCGCGTAACAGAGGGCGTGGAAAATTTAGAAGAGAACTACAAAACCTTTGACCTTTGTAAAGAAATTTTTAAAAAAAATGGTATCGTACTTATTTTCAGTGAAGGCAAATGTATTAACGAATGGCATTTACGGCCTTTGATGAAAGGCACAGCCAGACTGGCGCTCAGCAGCTGGGAAGAGGGTATTCCATTACAGGTATTGCCTGTGGGTATCAACTACAGTTCGTTTTATAAATTTGGCAAAAATGTAAAATTATTTTTTGGAGAATTTATTACCGCAAAAGATATTACTACCGGTGAGGGGCATGGTAAAGCCATTCAATCTTTCAACAGCAATCTTTCGCAGCAACTGCAGCCCTTTGTTTTTGAAATTGACAAGCAGGATGCTGCAGGGTTACACAAAGCTTTTTATATACCTCACTCTGCTTTAAAAAAGATGCTGTTATTTGTTCCATCCATTGCAGGCTGGCTGCTACATGCTCCGCTTTTTTACCCGATAAAAAAATATGTGCAACAGACTAAGATGGAAAAAGAGCATTATGATTCTGTTGTGGTGGGTATTTTATTGCTGGTCTATCCTTTATACCTGCTGCTGATTACCGCTATTGTATTGGGCTTCACACATTGCTGGTCATCAATTTTGTTATTGTTGTTGTTTCCTTTTACAGCATGGGCACATGTACAACTGAGAAAGCAATTCAGTTAGTAAAACCTTCTTAAAATAAAATACCCATACAAAATTGTATGGGTATTTTTTATTTTGGCCCGAAGCGGGAGCTTCCAGATACTATTATACTTCTACTGCACCTTCCACCAGTACGGTTACCTTATTATTCATTACTTCTACAAATCCGCTTTGGATAGTATAAGATGCGGTAGCTGTTTTATCTTTCAAAATTTTAAGGGTGCCGTTTTTTAACGCACTTACCATGGGAGCATGTTTTTCCAGTAATTCAAAAGAACCACTGATGCCCGGTAATTGTACGCCGTACACATCGCCACTAAAAATTTTGGTCTCCGGTGTTAATATTTCTAAAGTCATACCCCTGTCCCCTAAAGGGGAACTTAGTTTGTTAGTTAATAATTATTTTGTTACAACCCACATTTAAAATACTTCGATAAAAGTTCAATATTGGTATGCCGTACAAGTGAGTGACACAACGATGATGCCATGGAAAAAAAATGTTGGTTTCAAAAACTTGTACCAATAAAATAAGAACTGTTTCCAAAAACTAATAC
>JBAXET010000028.1:0-26779 GCA_037140275.1 Ferruginibacter sp.
GTATACAATTCACCGTTGATGGTTTTGATGCAAAAATACCCAGGGATACACTAAAGGCCGGATTTGTTGAGGCCTGGAAGAATATCAGTAATATTAAAGTAAAAATGGGTGATTATGAATCGGTGATTTCTAAAGATAAGAAAGAAGAATATGTTACACTTTGGTTTAAAGAAATTGTAACTGATAAAGCAGGTAAAGTTGATTCACTTGCCTATGTAGACGATATGAAATTTATGAATGGAAAAATAGTTTCCCTGGATGAAAAAACAAGAAAGTATCCGGCAAATAAATAATCATCATTAAACTTTGTTACGCCTTATTCATTTTGTGGGTAAGGCGTTTTTGTGTATATGGCTTACCAAACTGAACTGACAGCGTAATCTGTTAAGGCAGTATATCATGGGGAATGACAGGAATCAGTAACTGCTGCTTTAATAGATGGTACCTTTATACCCAGCAATAAAAAACAGCCCCATGGAATTTATAGACTACTACAAAATATTAGGGATTTCAAAAGATGCTTCGGAAGAAGATGTAAAAAAGGCCTACCGCAAATTAGCCCGGAAACTGCATCCCGATCTTAACCCTAACGATAAAGAAGCGCAAAAAAAATTTCAACAGATCAATGAAGCTAATGAAGTCATCAGTGATCAGGAAAAACGAAAAAAATATGACCAGTACGGAAAAGACTGGCAGCATGCCGATCAGTTTGAGCAGCAACGGAAATCTCAGCAGGCATCCCGACAATCGGGGCAGCATTTTTCTGGCGATGATGGAGATTTCTCCAGCTTCTTTGAATCTATGTTTGGAGGTTCCGGAAGAAGCAGTCAAACTAAATTCAGGGGGCAGGATTATAATGCAGAGCTAAAACTGAATTTAACCGATGCATTACAAACACATCAGCAAACACTTACTGTTAATGGTAAAAATATCCGCATTACCATTCCTGCAGGTATAGAAAACGGGCAGGTAATAAAATTAAAAGGCTATGGTGCGCCCGGTATAAACGGAGGCCCTGCCGGAGACCTGTACATCAGTTTTTCTATTGCCCCCCACCCGCTGTATAAAAGATCCGGTAATGACCTGTATACAACTACTGCTATTGATTTATATACTGCTTTATTAGGAGGAGAAACCACTATAGATACCCTTAACGGAAAAGTAAAACTAACAGTAAAAGCAGAAACACAAAACGGTACTAAAATCAGGTTAAAGGGAAAAGGATTTCCGGTGTATAAAAAAGAAGGTGAAGCCGGCGACCTGTATATTACCTACGAAATAAAACTGCCTTCCAATCTTACCGAACAACAGAAAGCCCTGTTCACCGAATTAAGTAAACTTAAATAAACTTTTGTATGCGAACTGAAGACATGATACCTGCCGAAACTTTTTGTATTCATCACAATATAGAAATGGCCTTTATTTACTCTTTAAAAAAAAGCGGCCTTGTAGAAATTGCGGTTATTGAAGAAAAAACATTTGTTCCCCTGAGTCAGTTGCCGCAACTGGAAAAAGTGGTACGACTTTATCATGAGATGGACATTAATCTGGAAGGCATTGAAACAATCTCCTATTTATTGCAACGCATGAATGAAATGCAGCAAAAAATTATACAGCTATCTAACAGGCTAAGCATATACGAAAATGAATAGAAACGTAAAGGAGAATCAATTCCGCACCTGCAAAAATTATTTAGTTCCGTTTTTCTCTATTTTTTCATTTAACCTGTCGATATAAGACTTAACAAGTTTGCTGAACATATTTGAGGAGATCAAAGTCCTGTATAGTTTCAAGTTACTTCTGTCGATAAAATTGATATGAAAATTTATTTCGGGAGCCTCTCTTCCACCTCCTCCTGTAAACCTGCCGGGAGTATAATCTATCACCAGTTTAAAAATATACCGGTACTTGGTAATATCCTTATACTCTTTATTGTTTAAATCATCCTCATCAATAATTACATACTCCCCTTTATATTCTTTACTGAAATCTTTTTCTAAATATTTATCAACCCCTTTTCTGCCGTAGTTCACTACCAAAATGGTTGTTTTAGCAGTGCCGAAATCGGCCGGTATTATAGCAGGATCATCCGGAATATGGGTGGCTCTTTGTGCAAAGCCTGAACTGATAAACATAACCGTAAGTATCAGGATGCCCAGAAATGTTTTACTGATTTGTTTCATGGTTGATTTTTATATCACTAATGTAAAGCATTTTTTGAAATTATAGAAGCAGCAATAATAAACATTAAGCTCCTTTTGTTGTTAATTGGGCATGGTCAACGCAGTAACTATAATTTTCCCGCATCAGTTGTATCAATACCATCCTGCCTTACATAAAGACCGGGTTGTTTATCTTGTTGAAGAAGGATTGTTTTTCCGGCAATATAATTTTCATCAGCAAAAATTAGTATTGCACAGGGCTTCTATGCAATTTTATCAGGACTGGTTGCAGCAAAACGGCTATACAATCAACTATATTGAAACCACGGAAAAAGAAAATGATTGCAGGCAATTGCTCGCAGCCCTTTCCCTAAAGGGCATTACCGATATACATATTGCTGCAGTAACAGATAACTGGTTACTTAAAAGACTACAGCAGTCCTGCAGCAAAAACAATATGGTATTGCATGTGTATGATACCACTAATTTTTTAACCAGCATCCGGTCTGCAACTGATTATTTCAGCACTAAGAAAAATTATTTTCAAACCGACTTTTATATATGGCAGCGCAAACAAAGAAGTATTTTATTAGACCAGGCCGGCAAGCCATTGGGTGGTAAATGGACTTTTGATGCTGATAACAGACAACGCTTTCCTAAAAATGAAAAAGCACCCGTATTAGAACTGCCTGCAACAAACAAATATGTTGAGGAAGCCCGGCAGTATATACAAAAAAATTTTGCTGATAACTATGGTGCTGCATACAGCCCCTGCTTATTTGCCGTAACATTTGCCGATGCAGAAAAATGGCTAGATGATTTTTTGCAACACCGCTTTGAAAAATTTGGTGTGTATGAGGATGCCATTGTATCTGCCGAAACGGTACTTAATCATTCAGTTTTAACACCCATGCTAAATATAGGTTTGCTGCAACCACAGCTGATTATTGATAAAGCAATGCGGGCAGCAGACACATACAATATTCCTTTGAACTCAGCTGAAGGATTTATACGTCAGATCATTGGCTGGCGCGAATTCATACGTATTGTATATGAACGTGAAGGCAGCAAACAAAGAACTACCAACTACTGGAAATTTAAAAGAAGAATACCGGCCTGTTTCTGGACCGGCGAAACAGGTATCGCTCCAATTGATATAACTATTAAAAAAGTGTTACAAACCGGATACTGCCATCATATAGAGCGGCTGATGGTATTGGGCAATTTTATGCTGTTATGCGAATTTGATCCCGATGAAGTATACCGCTGGTTTATGGAAATGTTTATTGATGCTTATGACTGGGTGATGGTGCCCAATGTATATGGTATGACGCAGTTTGCAGATGGCGGGCTGATGACAACCAAACCTTATATCAGTGGCAGTAATTATCTGATGAAGATGAGTGATTATGCAAAAGGCGACTGGCAGGCAGTATGGGATGGATTATTCTGGCGATTTATGCATGTACACCGCAGTTTCTTTTTACAAAATCCACGTTTGGGTATGCTCATCACTACTTTTGATAAAATGAGCAGTGAAAAACAACAGCTTCATCTTGCCAATGCCAAAGCTTTTTTACAAAAACTAGACCGCCTCATAAGTCCATGAAAACAATAAAAAAAGAAAACCTGCCGGTTAAAATTTGCCTGGTTTGCAACAGACCTTTTCAGTGGAGAAAAAAATGGGATAAGGTTTGGGATGATGTAAAATATTGCAGTGATAAGTGCAGAAAAAATAAAATGGCAACCATCTGTAAATAAAATATTCTTATAAAAGGTGCAAATTACAGACTGTATAGATTGAAAGTCCTGAGCTGTTTTTAGCAGAGTACTTTACCGGTATGGTGAAACCAAATAATCTCTATCTTACAGTCATTATAGTTTTATGCTTAAACCTTTAATCGTTGTAATATTTATTTGGCTCAACACTGCACTGTATGCACAAACAGAAATGTTTTCCGGCACTTGGCAAATGCATGCAGCAAATGTACCTGTTGATATAGCTGTAAAAATAGGGGCTCCGGAAAAAAACATGCTGTACCCTGCAGCAATAACCATTTCAAGCGGAAAATTTTATGGTGTGTATGAATTGCTGCTGGTGAAAAAAAATAACTGGCAATTGTTCATCAGCAAAAATAAATATGCAGCTGAAGAAAAACCTTTTCACTTGGATATGCTGCCGTTTAATGGCAGTTTAGATATAGAACGCAATGCTGCAGGGCAACCGGTTTTAACCATTCATCGCCTACCATTTAAAATAACCAGTCCGGTTCAAAATGACAGCCTTGCTGCTGCACTGCAAAAAATACTGTCATTCGGTAATATGGAGTTTACCCATGTAAACAATATACCCTGGAAAGATGCGTACACCGAAAAAATTCTGGATCCCTCCCGCTCCCCCGTTTATTTTGGTTTGGCGGATACCCTTTTAGTAAGCACCCGTTACTGCAATTTTAGTACAGCTACTTTAAATAAAATTGATATCGCATCGGCAGTATTGAATGGACACAGCATTTTTGAACAATGGACCCTAACCAAAAAAGAGCGCAGCGAAGAACTGATGATTGAAAACGGTAATAATGTACTGGCATTTTTTCCCGATTATTCTGTTAAAATACCGGCCCCAAAAGCCATGTTGCGCTGCAAGTTTGATCAACAACAATTCAGTCTTAATTTTAATAATCCCAACGATAGCGGCGCTTCGTTTACCGCAGCTAAAATTATTTTGCTGCAGGATACAGACAAAATAAATTCTTTTCAGTATTACAGCTACCCCGGACATGCCGACCCACCTTTGCAGACAAACGAAAAATTATTGGGTAGTGTAAGCTCCAAAGCCCGGCAAATTACCTTAGCCATTTGGGATGATGCGGTGGAGGATGGTGATACCATTTCAATCATTGTTAACAGCAATATTGTAGCCAACCACCAACTCATAAAAAAAGTGCCCCGCTTTATTAGTATCACATTAAGTCCGGGCACAAATACTATTTTATTTAAAGGTGAAAACCTGGGCAGCATACCACCCAATACTGCCGTACTGGAAATTATTGATGGCAAAAACCGGAAAGCCTTTTTTTTAGAAACCGTGCCCGGCGAAAATAATTTGCTGAAGATATTTTATAATGCTGCACTATAAAAATAGTATACGGCAAAAGTGTAAGGAAATAAAGTTGGTGACACTGTTATTTAGTTCCGTTTTTCTCTATTTTCTCATTTAACCTGTCGATATAAGATTTAACAAGTTTGCTGAACATATTTGAGGGAATCAAAGTTTTATAAGTTATGAAGTTGCTTCTGTCGATAAAATTGATATGATAATTCATTTCCGGAGCATCTCTTCCACCACCGGCAGTAAACCTGCCTGCAGTAAAATCATCCACCAGTTTGAAAATATACCTGTACTTGGTAAGATCTTTATATTCCTTATTATTTAAATCATCCTTGTCAATAATTACATATTCGCCTTTATAATTTTTACTGAAATCTTTTTCCAAATATTTATCTATCCCATTTCTGCCGTAGTTCACTACTAAAATGGTTGTTTTGGTAGTGCCAAAATCTGCTGGTACTACAGTAGGGTCATCCGGAATATGGGTGGCTCTTTGTGCAAATCCATAAGTAATGAACATACAGTTCAATAAAAGAATAGCCAAAAAATGTTTAGTTTTTTGTTTCATAGTTGATTTTTTATATCACTAATTTATGTAATAGTTTTTAAATTTCCTGAAAAGTTATCGCCTTTTGCAATTGCATTTTTTTACAACAATATCCGGTTGTGTAGCTAATAAATCATCATTTGATTTTAAGTAAAATTTATTTTTTACTTCATGAATAATACAGACACTAACCTAATACCGGCACCAGTGGGATAAATAGGGATAGTCTGTAAAAAGAGTATTTATTTCATTATAAGGCGGCCTCTATTTGTGCAATTAATATTTTCATTTCTTCCGGCGACCCCATTCTTGTTTTTGTTATTTCATAAGTGCCGTTTTTATGTATGATTACATATGTAGGAAATCCCTGGATATCTACATTACCTTTAATATCGTTTGTCAATTCTTCTGTAGCCAGAATATGGTGTCCTTCCATATTAAAATAAGTGATCAGACTTTTCCATGCATTTACATTTTCCTGATCGTAATTGGCGATATATAAAAAATCAAGTCCCTTATTTTTAAAATATTTTTTAACAGCCGGACCATTCTTTTCAATCTCATTTCTGCAGGGGCCGCACCAGGTACCCCACATATCCAGCAATACCGTTTTACCTTTAAACAAATCCAATACCCCTGCCCAGGTTTGAATATTGTCAGGTTCAAAGATGATTTTATCATTGGCCTTGCGTTTTGTGTTTTCGAATACAGCGGCAATGGGTTTGTCAAATATCTTTTTATATGCACTGCCCGGATACTGTTTTGAAAAATCAGTATATATAGAATCAAGATTATTGATTTTTCCAGTCTCTAATGCCATTTTAAAAAGATGGGCATACCCGTATTCTTTTACTTTGCCTGAAAAATGCTTTTCTATCGTTTTTTGATTGGGAATATTATTCTCATCGGCTGCATAGCTTCTTGTGCCTGTATCCCTGCCATTGCTGTAGTAGTTCTTTACAAATACTGTCCTTACCTCTTCCAAGTCTAATACATGCGGTTTATTGAAGATTAAAAACATTTTTAAAAATAACCGATAGGCAGAAGTATGTATAGCAGCTTCATTCATTAAGGGTGCTTTGGTCAGCATTTCATTAAATGCATCATCCCATTTATTAATATTCCTGTAATAGGCACGCTTAACATCAAACTTTCTTTGTTTGGCATACACATAATACATTCTTATTGCGGTGTATTGCATTTCCATTGTCCAGCTTTGTATAAAATCAGCAGACGGATGATAGCTTACCCTGTAACTGTTGAAGGCATTCCAATTTCCAGTAGCTTCTTTTTGCAAATCTGCGAATATTCTGTCAGGGACAGTATCTTTTGCATAATCGGTAAAACTAATTTTGTTACTGAATTCCCATGGCTGATTATCCGCTGCACCTTTTCCGGTAACAGTAAGCTGCAATTTTCCATTTACTGTTGCGGCTTTTATTACAATATCATAACCGGATTGTAAAAAAATGGGCTGATTAAATTCAAGAGAATCATTTATGTAAGACATGAGGTACATGATTTCCCGCTGCTTAATATTTAAACGGACTTTAAACACCCCATTTACAGCAGTAATATCTGTTCTTTCCTCCACTGCAGGAAACTGTGTTATTTGCAATGGCCGGGAAAGAGATATTTTTCTGTTTTGATCCGGCAGATCAAATGATACCGCTATACCAGCATTTTGTGCAAATGCCTGAAGCCAGATGAGGGATGCTGCAAACAGGAATGTTTTTTTCATCGTTTTGTTTTTTTCTTCTTTGGCATGAAGTCCGGAGCAATTCAATGTATTGTATTACTCAAACTGCCTAACTGCATTTTAATTTCAGCATCATTTATCAGGCCGTAATTCTATATCTCCAGTACAATACCTTTCTCTTTACAAAATGTTTCCAGCTTTTCGGCAAAATGATTGATACGCCTTTGTTCACTGCCAAATGTGTTATCTCCAATCAAACTGCTGCTTCCACCTCCGGATATAATTTCAATTTTTACAATGCCCTTATCCGCTTCAGAACTATCTACCCGCAGGCAGATCATAATATCATTGCCATTTAAAAAACTGTAATCTTCATACACCATTAAAAAACCACCCAGGTATTCACTTAAAAAAGAATCCTGATAATACAGCCGGGTAAACTGACTCAACGGTTCTAAAATATTTTTTCCTTTCAGTATAAAAGTTTGATGCTCCATAAATTTTAAGACTATAAAAAAGTATGCGATTATTATAAACGGGTTTTAAAATCCAGGTCATTATTACGCAAAGTATCTTTTGCTACATCATAGCCGGCGTCTGTCCCGCTGCGGCGGGACCTCCGTGCCGGCTATTTTATTCTATCAGCAATATTTAAGCGGTGAATTCTTGCTGAGTCTTTAGCCACATCATAGCCGGCATCGGCATGACGTATCACGCCCATACCCGGATCATTGCGCAATACACGGCGCAGTCTTGCTTCAGCATCTGCTGTACCATCAGCTACAATTACCATGCCCGCATGAATACTGTAACCCATACCCACACCACCACCATGATGCAAGCTTACCCATGATGCTCCGCCTGCGGTGTTCACCAATGCATTTAAAATAGGCCAGTCGGCAACAGCATCGCTGCCATCCAGCATAGCTTCTGTTTCGCGGTTAGGACTAGCAACAGAACCTGTATCCAAATGATCGCGGCCAATAACAATTGGGGCTTTTACTTTTCCTGTTCTTACTAATTCATTAAATGCCAGTCCTGCTTTTTCTCTTTCTCCCTGTCCCAGCCAGCAAATGCGTGCCGGCAATCCCTGAAAAGCAATTTTTTCTTTGGCCATTTGCATCCAGCGCAGCATACCGGTATTTTCTGGAAACATATTCATGATGAGTTCATCGGTTACTGCAATATCTGCAGGATCACCACTGAGAGCAGCCCATCGGAACGGCCCCTTTCCTTCGCAGAAAAGCGGGCGGATGTAGGCGGGCACGAAGCCGGGGAAATCGAAGCAATGGCCGGGCTTAAAGTGTGAAGTTGATAGTTGATGGTTGACAGATGACAGACTGTTGCCTGCTTTCTGTACACTGTCATCTGTCATCTTTTTACTTTCCTGCTCCTGCGCTCTGGCCCTAATATTATTTCCATAATCAAATGTAATAGCGCCCTTATGCATCAATTGCAGCATCAGCTGCACGTGCAGGTACATACTTTCGTAACTGAGTTGGGTATAATGAACAGGATCTTGTTCGCGTAAGTCATTGGCTTCGGCATTGGTTAAAGTATGTGGTATATAACCGATCAATGGATCGTGTGCACTGGTTTGATCCGTGAGTGTATCGGGTATCACGTCACGTTGTATCAACCGGTCGAGTAATTGTATGGCATTGCATAACACACCAATGCTTTTGGCTTCGCCTTCTTTACGGTAATGCATGGCCGCATTTATAGCATCGTCTATATTCGTATGTTTTTCGTCGAGGTATTTTGTTTCAATTCGTTTGTCAATTCGCCACTCTTCCACTTCTGCTATCAGCGCCACGCCTTCGTTCATAGTAATGGCTAAGGGTTGAGCACCACCCATACCACCCAAACCGGCAGTAACATTCAGCGTGCCTTTTAATGAGCCGCCAAAATGCTTATCGGCAATAGCAGCATAGGTTTCATAAGTACCCTGCACAATGCCTTGTGAACCGATATATATCCAGCTGCCTGCAGTCATTTGTCCATACATCATCAGCCCTTTTTTTTCCAGCTCTTCAAAATGTTTCCAGTTGGCCCAGTTGGGTACCAGCTGCGAATTGCTGATGAGCACACGGGGAGCATCTTTATGTGTTTTTAAAATGCCCACAGGTTTGCCGCTTTGTATCAGTAAACTTTCATCATTCTCTAAAACTTTTAATGCTGCTATAATATTATCAAGGGCTTCAAAATTACGTGCAGCTTTTCCCCTGCCACCGTATACAATTAAATCATCGGGGCGCTCAGCTACTTCAGGATCGAGATTATTGAGCAACATACGTAGTGCGGCTTCCTGTATCCAGCCCTTGCAACTGAGTTGGGTGCCTGTTGGGGTTTTGTATTTTACGGCGTCGTATTTTTTTTGCATAGCGATTTATATTTTGCCCGCAGATGTCGCTGAAAAAATCAGCGTAGTTAGCCACAACTTTTAGCAGGTTATTTCTTTATAAATTTAATTATAAGTTTAATTTTAGTTTGCCCGCAGATGTAGAAGATATCACTGAAAAAATCAGCGTAGTTTCAATTTACGTGTTCTCTTCTGCGACATCTGCGAAATCAGCGGGACACTTATTTCTTCAATGTCAATCTCCTGATCAATTCAGTTTCCTTGTTATCATAAGGCATACCATCTTTTCTGAACACATCATGAAACCATGGTGTGGGTTCCGGACTGCCCTCTTTACTGCCCCATGGAAAAATAGTATTGCTTTTACCGCTAACCAAACCCCAGTTAATAGCTGCTACATGATACCGTTTTAAAATAGGCAGATGGGTGATAAATGTACAGTTATTTTTTCTTGCCATATACTCGGTACAAATTACCGGGCGGCCCATTTTTTGTAAACTGTCAATCGCTTTTTTCATGGACACGGTATCATCGTAATTATGAAAGGTGATCACATCAGAACTGCTTAATTGAAAGGCATTCACTTCAGGAAAATCGGTAAACCATACGCCGGTGCTCAGCGGTTGTGATGGCCTTACTGCCCATGCCCATTCATACACTTTTTTCAATAAAGGGAACGAACTTAATCCATAGCCGCTGTTTGCAGGTTCATTATATAAATCCCACAATAAAATACGTGGGTCATTTTTAAAATGGGTTAAAATATCAGTTACATATTGTTGCAGGTAATTCCATTGAGCGGGATCATTATGTACCGCCTGGCCCGGACTGCGCACCCAACCCGAATTATGAACGCCGGGTTTGGGTTCGGGTTGTTTACCAATGGCAGGATTGGGATTCCAGCAATCATCAAAAATGCAGAACAGTATTTTTATTTTATGTGATGCAGCGATGGATAAAAATTTGTCCATTCGTTTTTTAAAACCTTTGGCATCTGCTTTCCAGGCCAGATCGTGCAGGTATACCCGCATTACATTCATACCAATACCTGCAGCCCACCCCAGTTCCTTATTGATGGTGGCCGTATCAAAAGTTTCGGCCTGCCACATTTCTAACTGATTGATGGCGGTACTGGGTAAAAAATCGGCCCCCACTAACCATCCCTGTTGTTTGTACCAGGCGTTGGCTTTTTCAGCACTCCACTTATTGGGTTGAGCAAGTACTAATACTGTTGTGAACAGAAGTAATATGGTGACAGCGTGCTTTTTCATATTCTTGTTTTTATGTCTGAACCTGGATTTGGGTTGATTGAAATAGATTTTTTAGATTGCTGGTTGGGATTATATTTTGGATTTTCCAGGCGTTTAAATTCTAAAGAAATATTTCCGAAATTTATTAATAATCCCACTTCAAGATTAAAAGCTTCTAAATAATTTCTGGCCTGAGCATAATGCACCTTTTCCAAAATTTCTCTTGCTTTTAATTCTACACTAATAATACCTTCAACAAAAAAATCAACTCTTCGTTCTCCTATTTGTTGCCCATCATAAAATATGGGCATGTTAAATTCTCTTACAAACGACAAATTGAATTTTCGCATTTCAATGTCCATTGCCCTTTGATAAATCACTTCCTGGAAACCATTGCCTAAAGTGGAGTGCACTTTCATTGCAGCACCAATTATCCTCTTTGTTATATCATCATATTTAAACTGTGGCATAACTAATCCTGGTATAAAAAAATCTTTAGTCCGAACAATCTTTGGGCAAATCTCTTTTAATTATTGGGTTTGTATGTGTTAATCTTTTAATCCATACAATCTACCCCAATCCCCGTTCAGACTTAATAAATGAAATCGCCTTAATCATATCATCATGCAATACCCTGTCTGCATCATTAAAACTAACCTGTTTTCTAAAATCTGTAACAATAGCTTCCAATGCATCCGAACTTTTTAAAGGCCTTCTGAATTCCAAAGCCTGCACAGCAGTTAATAATTCTATACCTAAAACTTTTTCTACATTATCCATTAAACGCTTGCATTTAGTGGCAGCATTGGCACCCATGCTAACATGGTCTTCCTGATTATTACTGGAAGAAATAGAATCTACAGAAGCCGGAGTACACAATTGTTTGTTCTCACTCACAATGCCTGCAGCCGTGTATTGCGGTATCATAAAGCCGCTGTTGAGCCCGGCATCTTTTACTAAAAATAAGGGCAGGTTTCTTTGTCCGCTAATGAGCTGATAGGTTCTTCTTTCACTGATATTGGCGATCTCACTCATGGCAATTGATAAAAAATCTAAGCACAATGCCAAAGGTTGTCCATGGAAATTACCGCCGCTTACAATCAGATCATCATCCGGAAAAATATTAGGATTATCAGTTACAGAATTAATTTCTTTTACAAATACATTCAGTACATGATCAAAACTGTCTTTTGAGGCGCCATGCACCTGCGGTATGCAACGGAAAGAATACGGATCCTGTACCTGCTGCTTTTTTTGTTGGGCAATGGCACTGCCGGCAAGTAAATTTCTTAAAGCAGTTGCAGTATCTACCTGTCCTTTATGACTGCGGATAGCATGTATATTGGGATGAAGGGGCTCTAAAATACAATCAAAAGCATCGAATGAAATGGCGGCAATGGTATCTGCCCATTGTAATAAACTTTCGGCCTGTATTAAATTATGTATGCCATACGCACTCATGAATTGAGTTCCGTTGATCAATGCCAGCCCTTCCTTGCTTTGTAATTCTATAGGTTGCCAGTTGAATTTTTTTAAGATATCAGCAGCAGCATATTTCTTTCCTTCGTGATATACTTCTCCCAAACCAATCAGGGGTAAACTTAAATGTGATAAGGGGGCTAAATCTCCAGAAGCACCTAATGAGCCCTGTGTGTAGATTACCGGTAGTACATCATTATTGTACATATCGGTTAATCTTTGTACTGTGGCAAATTGAACGCCTGAATGGCCGTAGCTGAGCGATTTTATTTTCAGCATCATCATCAGCTGTACAATTTCTTTAGGCACTTCCTCTCCCAATCCGCAGGCATGTGATTGTATCAGGTTGCTTTGTAATTGCTGTAACTGGTTGTTATCGATCTTTACATTTTGCAGGTAACCAAAGCCGGTATTAATACCATAAAATAAACCGTTTCCATTGTTTATTTTTTTGTCTAAATAATCGCGGCATTGGGTAATGAGTACCTTGGCTTCATAAGGAATGGAAACGGTGGCTTTTTTTTTCAGCAGGTCTTTTACTTGATGAAAATGCAATTGACTTTTATCTAAGGGCAAATCGGGATAGCTCATATACTGGCAATTTATTTGGCTAATCGTAAATTTATTCTAACTTGTCAAAAGTAACACAAAAACTCTTCTTGTATGGGCTTATTAGCATTAGCAATTGCACCGGGCTTAGCCATATGTATTTTTATTTATGTAAAAGACAAATATAATAAAGAGCCCCTGGGTTTATTGATCAGCAGTTTTATTTTTGGTATGCTGAGTACCATTCCTGCATTGATTGTACAAATGGCCTACGGTGCTTCAATAGATAAACTGGCTGGTGAAGGAACTGTGGCTGTTGCCATATTTGCTTATGCCGTGGTGGCACTGAGTGAGGAAGGCAGCAAGTTTATGATGCTGCGGTTGTTTGCTTATCCTAAAAAAGCATTTGATGATCCTTTTGATGGTATTGTTTATGCCGTAATGGTAAGTATGGGCTTTGCCACATTAGAAAATATATTGTATGTAATGCAAAACGGTTTAGCTACCGGAATTGTACGTATGTTTTTATCGGTACCTGCACATGCTACTTTTGGTGTACTGATGGGCTACTATATTGGGCTGGCAAAATTTGATGCCGCCCGGCGCAAACAAAATATGTTATTGGCTTTATTTTGGCCAATCCTCTTCCACGGTACTTTTGATTTCTTTTTGTTTTTAGGCAATAGTCTGCTGCATTTTGGCGGCGCCATCGCATCTTTTATTGTGGCCATTTATTTATCCAAAAGAGCCATAAGTAAAAAGCAGGCACTGTCTAAAGATTATATGCAGGGCATCGACAATATCAGTAACAACGATAATTCACTGATCTAAATTTTATACGAATGAAAAAGATGATTCCTGCAATTATTTTATGTTGTAGTGTACTTTTTGTGCAGGCTCAAACTGTACAGGTTTTAGTAAAAGATAAAAAATGTTCAATACGCGGATTAAGTGTGGTAACAGATAAAATAGTTTGGGTAAGTGGTACTAATGGCACTGTGGGTAAATCTGTTGACGGAGGAGTTACCTGGAACTGGATGACGGTAAAAGGATTTGAGAAGACCGACTTCAGGGATATAGAAGCTTTCAGTGATACTACTGCCGTAATCATGGGCATTGCAGAACCGGCGTATATTTTAAGAACCAATGATGGCGGAGCCAGTTGGAAAGTGGTGATGACAGACAGTACTAAAGGTATGTTTTTAGATGCCATGATTTTTTTTAATGATAACAGCGGCGTGGTAATTGGAGATCCTATCAATAATAAAATGTTTATTGGCTGGACCTTTGATGGTGGCCGCTCCTGGAGAGGCATTCCTTATGATAATCATCCTGCAGTAGACAGTGGAGAAGCCTGTTTTGCATCGAGCGGTACCAATATTGCTGCATTGAATAAGCGCAGGGAAGCCGTTTTTGTAACCGGGGGTTTACGTTCCCGTATGTTTATCCGTAATGAAAAAATTGACCTGCCCATATTACAGGGTAAAGAAAGTACCGGCGCTAATTCCATTGCTGTAAAAAAAATAAGCAAAACAAAAAATATCATCATCATTGTTGGTGGTGATTTTACCACTAAAGATGCCACAGAAAAAAACTGTTGTATCACAGCCGATAATGGTAAAACCTTCACCACTCCTGTTGTGCAGCCGCATGGCTACAGAAGCTGTGTGGAGTTTTTAAAAAAGAATGACTGGATCAGCTGCGGATTAAACGGAGTGGATTATAGCACCGATAACGGCAATAACTGGACGCTTATCAGCAGCGAAGGTTTTCATGTATGTAAAAAAGCAAAGAAAGGTAAAGCGGTATTTTTTGCAGGTAATGGAAGAATTGGTAAACTGATACAATAAAAAAAGCCGGTGAAGAATCACCGGCCCTAAGTGAATACTTATAAGAACTACCTATGCAAAACAATCGTGCCAATATCCGTATGGTCGCCATTACGGATCTGAATATTATTGATCACTGAATCTTTATACCCGTTCGATGCTGTAATAATCAGTTTAACAGTACTGGTTTTAATACCCCTGATTTTAAACTCACCTTCGTGTTCAGGAATAGCAGTTAAAGTATCCGTACCTGCGATGGCTTTAATTACTACCGGCAAAGCAGCAGATGGTTTTATTTTACCTTCCAGTTCACCGGAATTATGATGACTGAAATGGTTGAGGTGTAATTTCAATTCTAATTTGCCATTGTGAAATTCAATTGAACCCAGACCATCAAAATCTAACCATAACCGTTTGTGCTTATCATCCAAATGGTCTACATCATCTTCCACACTAATGGTAATGATATTATGTCCGGCAGGAATTACTAATGGAGTGGTAACACCTTTATACATTACATAGTTATTGCTTCCTAAAGTGATTCTTACTTTTTCAACACGGCCATTTGGAATAAATCCTGCGCCCAGTAATGTGTCTAAACCGTTGCGGAAATTCAGGATATTGTATACCCCTGTTCTGATATTAAGAGTATCCCAGCGTTCTACTCCGGCAGAATCTTCCACTTTTATTTCCACTTTTTGGATATCGATAAAAATTGAATCAAAAAATTGTGAAGGATCGTCGGTTAACATTACCTGAATCTGGCTTTTGCCTGCAGGTACGGCATTTTTATCTGCCGACAACTCTTTTTTACAGGATATCATTACTAAAGCGGAAATAGCTGTTACAATGGCAAAAAGCCCCAGCAAATTTTTGTTTTTCATACTTAAATTTTTACAGTGATTATGATGTGTTTTCATATTTGATACTGCTAAAGTAGTACCAACAATTACCGTAAAAACATGAAATACGCTGAACTGTAAAAAGGGATAGCTGAAGCGGAAAAAAGGGCACCTAAATAATTACAAGTTATTTTTAATAACGAGAGATTGGCGCAGGCAGCAATCAAAAGCTTACTGTTTACAGCAAAGTATAGGCAAAAGTAAATCCTTAGATCTCTTATTTGATCAAATTCAATGTGCCTTTCAGTTGAACAGGCAATCCATCCGAATCGTTGAATTGTATCAGGTATACATATGTACCGGGAGGCTGCAAGTACCCTTTAAAAAATCCATCCCATCCGGTTAATGGAGCTTCGGTACTGAACACCAACTCTCCCCACCTGCTGAAAATCGTCATTTTATAGCCGCTGACAATTTGAGTAATCATTGGCCTGAACACATCATTTTTTCCATCCTGATTTGGAGTAAAGGCATTGGGTACCGCAAACGGAACACAATGTGCATCAAATAATTTTATACTGTCGGTACCATTACATCCATTTAGATCGGTTACGGTAAGTTTATGCTGTCCAAATTGTTTCAATGATGCTGTGGCCTGAGTAGTTCCGTCACTCCATAAATAAGCTTTAAAGCCCGGCACTTTAATATTGATAAAGTTGCCTTTACAAAATGTTGTATCCTGTGGTAAAAAATCTTTGGGTAAGGCTAATAAAGAAAGGATATGTATGGTATCGGATGCTTTACATCCATAGATGTTCTCAACCGCTACCCAGTATGTACCAATTTGGGTTACATTATAGCTGTTAAGTGTACTGTTATCCTGCCAGGTGTATTTTGTAAAATTACCCGGTGTAACAGGCACTGTGGAGGCAATACAAATACTTTTATCTGCACCAAGATACGGCACAGGTAAAGGGTTTGCCACTATCAGTGCGCTTGCTTTATTCTTACAATTATTATTGTCTGTTGCAGTAACAAAATAGGTAGTGGTAAATAAAGGTGTAGCTGTTACTACTGTTCCGCTTAAGGTATTTAATGATGTGGTGGCATCCCAGGCAAAATTTAGCCCTGTGCCGTTCGCTGTAAGCTGAATAGGATCACCGGAACAAACTGCCCCTGATGCGGGAGTAATACTTACTGCTGGCAGTGGTTTTACCGTAACAGTGGTACTTACTGAGCTGTTGCAATTGGCATTATCTATTACCTGAATAGTATAGGTGGTGGTTATAGCGGGGGCCGCTTTTACTGTATCACCCGAGTTGTTAGATAAAGTATTGGATGGCGACCATAAGTAAGTGGCCGGTACTCCGGCATTTGCCACCAGCCGCACACTATCGCCCAAACAAACATATGGGTTAAGTGGTGTGATTTGAACCGTTGGTGGTGTTCTTATAATAACTACAACGGGTACCCTTGGGCTTTCCAGACCGTTCAAAAATTGCGTAACATACCAGGTAAAAGTGCCGGGAACTGCCGTGGATGGTAGTGGCGTAACTGTAACAAAACTGCCCCCAGTAGCAGTAGTGTACCACCTGAGGGTTCCTGCACCACTGGCGAATAATGTAGAGGCCGGCTGATTAATACAATATATTACCGGACTTATTACCGAAGGAGGCGGACTTACCATATAGGGCGATACGGTAATACTTAATATACGGTTACTGCAGCGGCTGGCAACTACCCCATTTCCCACCCCGGTAACGTTATAAGTTATCGGCCCCGTACTTACTGTAGCATTTACATGAGTACCTGCTGTTACATCAAGGTTTGTGGGAGGCGCCCAGTTCCATGTATAATAATCACCGTTTACTACATCTATAGGTAAAATAGTACCTGTTGGTTCAACAATTACACCGCCCGAAGGATAAAAAACACTGTTATACATAAAGCCGGGATCAGTTTCTTTAAATGCATCATCCAGATCTTCTTCATTTAAAATATAGGCGTATGAAAACGATGTGCTGTCACCGGGATTAAGATCGCCGATTTTAAAAACCAGTCCAATACCTACGTCTGCAGTTAATGAATCTGTATAGTTATAGCCTGATGTGGCATTATACGCATCTGCAAGATCTGCATTGGCAAACAAACCTGCATTTACTATAAAACATTTAGCCTGACAATCTTTAGTTCCCAGTCCCAGATAACAATTTTTATACGTGGTACCTGTTGCAGTTACCAATGTTTTATTATATGGGTTAGGTAACTGATACGCAATTTTATTTTTAGTCGTATACTGTCCGGATAGCGACACTTCATTATCAGGGTCAACTGTACGCATATAGTATACGTTTCTCATTATACTACCGGTGGTGTTTTTCAACACTACATTGGCAGTAAAATACGATTTTGTTTTTTTAAGTGAGATGGTTTGCCTTATCAGTAAACCGGTCATCATGCCCTCCCAAACTGCTTTGGTTTCTGCAGGGGTTACAGATAAACTCTGATTGCTTCCGGTTAAAGTTCCGGTATAACCAGTGCCAACAATAGCCTGATAATTATTAGACCATGCATTACCTCTTGCTCCATTGATTTGAATAGTAAAACCTTCCTGTACTGAGCCGGGCATAAAATAATCTCCAAAATAAGAAGGCGTACCTATATCCCATCCATCTCTTCCCCAATCGGCAACAAAACCAAGTGCGGTAGTTCTTACAGATAATGTTTTATCAAAAGGATTGTATAAAGAATTTAATATTGGAGTAGGTCTGGAGTGATAGCCTGCAGGGGCATTGTTGGGAGTGCCAAATGCACCATTGGGGGCAATACCCAATTCTACATAATCGCCTTGCAAATAAGTGCATCCGTTTAGTTCCTGTGAAAGCGCCGGAAGGGTTAGTATCAGCATTGCTATACCAACTGCTAATTTTATAATGAATGTATGCTTGAAGGGCATAGGGTATGGTCTTGGTAAATGAGGTTACAAGGTACAGATTAAATCAATTCGTAATTGGGAAAAAATGTTAATATTTACGAGAATAAATAAATAAAGACACCAAATGGTGTCTTTATTTATTTAAGCAGATGTATTAATTAAGACTTCTGAAATCTACCGGCACCAGCTTACTTACACCGGCTTCCTGCATGGTAACACCATAAATTACATCCACTGCACTCATGGTTTGCTTATTATGAGTAACAATGATAAACTGCGAATTCTCACTGAACTTCTTGATCATATTGGTAAACTTACCCACGTTTGCATCATCCAACGGAGCATCCACCTCATCTAATATACAAAAAGGTGCAGGCTTAATTAAGTAGATGGCAAACAGTAATGCAGTTGCAGTTAATGTTTTTTCTCCTCCACTTAACTGGCCAATGGATGAAGGGCGTTTTCCTTTAGGTTTTGCCACAATATCAATACCGGTTTCTGCTAAGTTATCCGGATCTACCAATACCATATCTGCAGTATCGTCTTCGGTAAATAAAGCTTTAAATACTTTCTGAAAATTATCACGCACTGCATTGAAAGTATCCAGGAACTGCTGATTGGCTGTAGCTTCCACTTCCTGAATGGTAAGCATCAGGCTGTCTTTTGCTGTTACCAGATCATTCTTTTGTTCCAGAATAAACTCATAGCGTTTTTTCATTTCGGTATACGCTTCAATTGCAGTTGGATTTATCTCGCCGATATTTTCCAAACGCTTACGCATACGCTCACTTTTTTCCTGTAATTCTTCTAAAGGCGTATCACTGGTTCTGGGCTCATCAATAATGGCATCCAGATCTACTTTAAACTCCACGTTCAGCCTTTCCTTCATACCTGCCAATTGCAGTTTCAGTTCGGTGAGCTTATCTTTTATTTCGTTCAGTAAGGTGTCAATACCTTCTTTAGATTTTTGTTTGTGACGCAGTTCACTCTCTTTTTCCTGTAAAGCATTACGCAGGTTATAATAAGCCTGATCTGCTTCATTCAGTTTCTTTTCTTCCTGCTCTTTGTTTTGCAGCAAGCTTATCACCAGTGCTTCCAATGCTGCTAAAGCTACTGCAGTTTCTGTAATGCTGCTGGCAGATTCGGCTAACTGAGCATTGCTGTTTTCAATTTCCACCTGCAGGTTTTGCAACTGATTATTTTTAAAATCAAATTCCTGTTTTAATGAAACCACTTTGCTTTGCTGTTTGGTAAACTGCAAATTGCTGTCGTTAAAAGTGGCTGTTGCAAAACTGTATTCCTGTTCTGCCAAAGCATAATCCTGTTCTACTCCTTGCAATTTATCATTCAGCTCTTCCAGCTGTGTATTGAATTTTTCCAGTTCATCTCTGGTGGTGGAAATAGCATCATGATTGTTCTCTAATTGCTCCTGCAGGTCTTCCACCCTTTTAGTGCTGGTCTCTTCCAGGTGATGCAGGTTCTCAATCTTATTCTGTAAAGAGAATACCTGATTAGTGAGGTTATTGATGTCCTGCTGTGTTTGTTTAATAGCATTTTCTTTCAACTGCTCATTAAATGCAATTACTTCATTATGTTTTTCCTGAATGACTGCTTTAAGGTCATTCACCACAATTTCCTGCGTTGTTATTTCTTCTGTTAATTTTTCTAAGTTCTTGGCACGGCCAATTTTCTTTCCTTCAAATAAACCCACACTGCCACCGGTTAGGGAGTATTTTCCTTTTACATATTTACCGGTTTTTTCCAGTACTACTGCACCGTTGCTGTTGCGTAAGGCTTCTTCATTTTCAGCAATAAAAACATTGCCTAATAAATGTTTAGCCAGATTGGCATATTTGCTGTCTACTTCCACTACACTTAATGCAGGTATAGTTCCTTCAGGTTGATGTGTGGCTTCAAAATCGGTGAACTTATCCTGTAAAAAGAAATTGGCTTTACCTTTTTTATTATCGTCTAATAAATGAACGGCCTGTAAACCTTCTTCTAAATTATTTACTACATAATAGTTCAGATAGGGTTCCAGTACATTTTCTACTGCAGCCCTGTAGGCTTCTTTTACATAAATGATATCGCTTAATAATGGCGCTTCATGGTTCCATCCTGTATTCTTGTGTAAAAATTTTACACTTTCAGGATAGCCTTCCATAGAGTCGATCAAGCTTTTTAATAAAGCATGTTCGTTCTTTTTACTGTCTAATTTTCTGCTTTCTTCAGCTAACTGATTGCGTAAGCCTTCTAATGTATTTTGTGTGGCAAGAATCTGTTCTTTGGTAAATTCATGATGATCCTGTAATTGCTGCAGATCAGTTTTCTTTTGCTCCAGTTCTTCTTCCTTAATTTTTTTATCTGCTTCTAATTGCAGCAACTGCGCCTGGCGCTGACTTTTTTCTTCCTGTATCTGAATAATAGCACGTTGCAGATTTTGAATAGAGGTATCTGCTACAGCCACTTTTTTCTCTGCTTCAAACTGGTTTCTCTGTATCGCCTGATTCTCTCTGCGCAGTTCATCAATGCTGCTGCGTTTTTCGTCAAATACTTTACGTTTATCTTCTACAGTATTTTTTAATTCGTCCAGATTGCCTTCAAATTCTTGTAATTTAATTTCGTCTTCGTTAATCTGGTTGCTGGTAAATTGTATGCTTTCGTCAAGGCCTTTTAACTGCCCTCCTGCTTTTTGCAAAAATTCATTCAGCGTGGTTTCTCTTTCTTTAAGGTATTGCAGGCGTTGTGCGCTAAGGCTTTTATCGCTCTCTTTATTGCGCAGGGCATCCAGCATATCATTAAAAGCATGCTGCATATGCTGCAATGCTTTTTCCTGTTCAATAAAGCCCAATTTCTCCTGCTCCAGCACCGCTTCTTCTTTGGCTATAGAGGTTTCCAGTTCAATCCTTTTATCCACTTCAGCCTGCTGCTGCTGATTCAAATCGCGGTAGGTAATGTTAAATCCTTCCAGTGCGGCTTTAGCCAATTCTATACTTACTTCTTTATAATCTGTTTTAATCTCGAAATATTTCTCTGCTTTTTTAGCCTGGCTTTCTAATGTTTTTAATTGGTTGTTAATTTCAAACAATAAATCTTCAATACGTGCCAGATCCTGTTCTGTAGCATCTAATTTTAGCTTGGCTTCTTTTTTACGGGTTTTATAAATGGTGATACCAGCAGCCTGTTCCAGCATTTTTCGGCGGCTGTTTTCTTTATCCTTGATGATATCATCCACCATGCCCAGTTCAATGATGGCATAGCTGTCGGTACTTACACCTGTATCCATAAATAAATTATGGATGTCTTTCAGGCGGCAGGCCACATCATTCAGGCGGTATTCACTCTCCCCGTTTTTATAATATTTACGGGTAACTGTTACTGTATTAAATTCGGTGGGCAGTAAGTTTTTTGTGTTTTCAAAAGTGAGACTTACTTCTGCAAGTCCGCTGGCACTACGGGTTTTAGAACCGTTAAAAACCAGACTCTCTAAATTTTCACTCCTTAGGTTGCTGATTTTATGCTCGCCAATCACCCAGCGGATACTGTCCACAATATTACTTTTTCCGCAACCATTTGGTCCTATAACGCCGGTAATACCTTCGTCAAAATTCAAAACGGTTTTATCGGCAAAACTTTTAAATCCTTTTATTTCTAAACTCTTTAAACGCACGTTTCTAGTTTTTAGTCAGACGGCAAATATAACGGAATGGCCAATAAGAATTTTTTGATTGTTTGCACCAGACATCCATAGTTATTCACAGTTTATAAACAGTATAAAAATTGCTTGTTTTTACAGCTACAATCTAAAACTTCACAAATAAAACTTAATATATCCCCGGGATTTGTAATTATTACGAATCAATTCGTATAATTGCATATAACTAATAAATATGAAAAAGATTTTACTCCTGTTTTTGATGGCTGCTTCCGTTGCAGTGCAAGCACAAACCAAAGTATTAACACAAGCTATTATTACTACCAAAACAACAATTGTATCACCTGAGGGTGATGATGCTAATGTGCCGCTTCCGCCAACCGGTGCCGATGGAGAACAAAGAGTAACCATGAGATTTGGTGGCGATGGCGAAACAAAAACAGTTACCACCATTAAAGGCGATTTTATAAAAACCTTTTCTGAATCTGAAATGGGACGTACCACCACTATCAGGGATAACGCTAATAAAAAGACCACTACCCTGATGGAAATGATGGGCAACAAAACCGGTTTTTATTCTACAGATGAAGAACAGGAGCAAATGCGCAAACGAATGGACAGTATGATGCAAAGCCGGCCTCAGGGTGCCAATAATATTGGAGGTGGCGGTACAACTACTTCAACCATTGTTTATGTGGATGAAACCAAAAAAATTGCCGGACAGCAATGCAAAAAAGCACTGTTGATTACAACCAAGGCCAATGGAAATAAAGATACTGGAGTGGTTTGGTACTGCCCTGACTTTAAATTGCAGGGACTTCCTTCTACAGGCGGCGAATCGGGATTTGGGGCATTTACCCGTACTAATACATTGGGAGGATTAAGTGATCTGGCAGGTTTTCCCATGCAGTACGAAATGAAAATGAACAGAGGCAGAATAATGACTGTTGAGATCACCAAAATTGTTATTGATAAAGAGATTGCCGATAAAGAATTTGAAATTCCTAAAGACTTTGTGGTTAAATCTATGAAAGATATGCAGAATGGTTTTGGCGGACGCGGAGTAGAAATCCGTATGGGTGGTCCAGGACATTAAATGAATGAATTTCTATAAAAAAATAAACCCCGGTAATCCGGGGTTTATTTTTTTATAGTTGTAAAGCAATTAGAGTTTATCTACCTCTGCTTTTTTCTTATCATATTCTGCTGATTTTCTAAGATCGGCTTTGGCTGCATAAATCTGGCTTAAATAATCCAGTACAATTTTGTAGTTAGATTTTTGAGAAGGTTTTAAAGTAGATAATCCTCCAAAATAACCAGTCACTGCTTCAGCAAAGGGAATACACTCATCCAGCTTTTTCATGAACTGTGCTTTAGCTTCAGCTTTTTTCTTGATGTCTTCCGGTTTTACTCCTTTGATCTTCTTCGAGGAATCCTGAAAATCATATGCTACATTATACAGGTGGCGGGTCATCAGCATTTTTCCGTCGATACCTTTATCAATGGTGATGGCATTTTTAATTACCTCAGTCAGTTTCAGTTTTACCGCTTCAGGATCAGCCGGTTTATTATCGCCTACATATAATTCATTAAACATTTCCACTGCCAGATTATATGCCCAGGTGAATTCGTTGGGTTCTCTTTTCATTAACTCTTCATACTTCGCCATCAGGGCCTTTTTATCTCCGGTGGCATCTACCAGATCAATTTCTTTTTCGGTAAACCATTTTTCCTGAGGAAAAATGGCTCTGCCTTTTTCAAACATCAGTTTGATATTGGGTTCATCTTTTTTCTTGATATAATACTCCAGCAGAAATTCATATACATTCAAAAAGTTTTCTCCCGATACATTAGCGTCAGTTAATTGCCTGTAATAAGCAATAGAAGCGTCTTCATCTTTTGCATTACCGGCTGCGATAGCAGTATTCATTACCAGTGAGGTATCCAGTACCGAAAATTTAAAGCCGTTATATTCATATCCTTTTGAACGAACATACTCTTCCACCATCAGTGCATTTTTAAATCCTTCAAAAGAATTGGTAAAATTTTTACTGTTAAACTCTCTGGCTCCTATATCGAAATAGCCATTGTACAAGTCGAAATAAGAAGCATAATTTTCCTGCTTAAAATTCTCTTGTTTGACATCAAGTTGCTGATATTTTTTAAAAGCTTCAAAAGATTCTCCTTTTAGTTTTAAAGCATCCAAAGGTGCTGTACCCGAATCTTTTGATACCGCATTATAGATCCTGCCTTTATAAAACCAACCAATGGCTTTAGTTGCATTCTTAGGATCACTTAAAAATTTATCAATGCCTTCCTTTGCTTTTTTGTTTTGTGTTAGTAACATCATTTTATTGATATCATCCAGACTTTGGCCAAAACTTACTGCACCGGCAAAAAGCAAGCTCATTAAAAAACAATATTTCTTCATTCTATTAAATTTTAGGGGTTAAAGATATCAGTTAATTTATTATCAGGATGAAATTTTGGTCAGTTTTTCATAAACCATGCCCCTGTTTTTTATCAGTGCCAAATAAACAAGTAAAGCGTATACTAATGTTAAAAATGGCTAAATTGCACAGCTATACTTACAGCTTTTGATTACACAAAATACCATACAACAAATTCTGAGCCGCATTGATATTGTGGAAATAGTAGGTTCATTTATCAAGCTGAAAAAAAGAGGAACCAACTATTTGGGCCTCTGCCCTTTTCACAATGAAAAATCGCCCTCATTCACTGTCTCTCCTGCCAAGGAAATTTACAAATGCTTTGGTTGCGGACGCAGCGGTAACTCCATCAGTTTTTTAATGGAGGCTGAAAAATACAGCTACACAGAAGCTTTAAGATGGCTTGCGGCTAAATACAATGTTGAAATTGAAGAAACCGAAACCAGTCCGGAATATAAACAGCACCAACAGGTAGCAGATAGTTTATATATCATAAATAATTTTGCACAAAAATTTTTCAGTAACGCTTTACTCAATACAGAGGAAGGACAGGATATTGCACTAACCTATTTAAAGGAAAGAGGCTTTAGGGAAGATATTATTAAAAAGTTTCAGATAGGTTTTAATCCGGGTGCAAGGGACAGTTTTACCAAAGATGCTTTAGCTAACCAGTATAATATTGATTTTTTACAAAAAACCGGATTGGTGGTAGTTCGTGATGGCGCTGCCTACGATAATTACAGGAGCAGAATTATTTTCCCCATTCATAATCAAAGCGGAAAAGTGCTGGGTTTTGGTGCAAGAATCATTAAAAACAATGATAAAGCTCCCAAATACATCAATACTCCCGAGAATGAGATTTATGTAAAAAGTAAACTTTTATACGGTTCTTATTTTGCCCGACAGGCAATTGATAAAGCCGATGAATGTTTATTGGTGGAAGGATATACCGATGTAGTAAGTCTGCACCAGGCCGGTATAGAAAACGTGGTGGCCAGCGGAGGTACTTCTTTAACACCTGATCAGTTGCGGTTGATAAAAAAATACACTAACAATCTGACCATTATTTATGATGGCGATAATGCCGGTATTAAAGCGGCTTTACGCGGATTGGATCTGGCATTGGAAGAAAGCCTTAATGTAAAACTGGTACTGATACCCGATAAGGAAGATCCTGACAGTTATGTAAACAAAGTAGGCGCTGCTGCATTTACCAATTTTATTGCAGAAAATAAACGGGATGTGATTTTGTTTCAACTGGACATTGCTTTGAAAGATGCAGGTAACGACAGTAATAAAAAATCCATTATTGTAAATCAGATAGCCGAAACCATTGCCCGTATTAATAAGGCAGAAGACTTTACCAAGCAGCAGGATTATATAAAACAGTGTTCCGAAATTTTAAAGATAGAAGAAAGTGGTTTGCATGCACTGGTGAATAAATTCATCAGGGATAAAGTAACCAAAGCCGAACAGCAATCTTTTCGTGAGGAAAATAATGAACCACAACGCGAGCCAGTTTCCCAAATAGAAGATGACGCACTGAATCTTTTTAATAAAGATGAGATGCACGAACGGGCAATGGTAAGAAGCCTGCTGGAATTTGGATTGAAAGACTGGAGCCCTGAACAAAAAGTAGCACAATATATTTTTGCAGAAGTGGAAGCCAATCAGCTGGATGAATTAATTAATAATAAAGACCTGTTAAATATCATTCATACCTATAAAGCCTGGTATGATGCCGGTATTGAACCCAATGCCAAAAACTTTTTGTACCACGATAATTTACAAATGAGTGCTCTGGTAGTGAGCATCATGGATTTCAGTTACGAGATCAGTCCTAAATGGAAAGAACATTTAGAAGGCCATATTCTTACCCGCGAAGACCTGTTTAAGGAAGAGGTATTC
>JBAXET010000029.1:0-26116 GCA_037140275.1 Ferruginibacter sp.
ATGGTATTATGTGTTGCATAGTACTAAAAAGTTTCTATATTTGTGGTGTGATAGAGAGAAACCGGATTTCAATATCACAAAAGTATAGCCATGAATTTTAAAACATTGAAGCCATGAACATTGATAACACAGCCAGCCAGATGCGGAAAGGAGTTCTGGAATTTTGTATCCTTTCTGTTATCCAGCAAGGGGAAGCCTATCCTTCTGATATTATTGATAAAATGAAGGCAGCCAATTTCAATTTATTAGAAGGTACCCTTTATCCCTTGCTTACCCGTTTGAAAAACGCGGAATTTTTAACCTACCGTTGGGTGGAAAGTAATAGTGGTCCGCCACGCAAATATTTTTCACTTACCGAAAAAGGAGCTGCTTTTTACAAAGAACTGGAAGCCACCTGGAACGAGCTGGCCAACGCAGTAAAAGCAGTAACAGAAACCAACAATACTTTTAACAACAACTTCAACAACACTCCTTAATAAACAAAAAGTATAGCCATGATTTGTTTTTTTAAGGCCAACAACTAACGAAACACAAAAAGTAAAGCCATGAAACAAGTAATCAATATCAATTTCCAGGGCCGGGTGGTTCCAATTGAAACCACCGCCTTTGAAATATTAAAAAATTACACCGACAGCCTCAACCGCCATTTTGTAAACGAAGAAGGTAAAGAAGAGATCATCAACGATATTGAAAGTCGTATTGGAGAACTCTTTCAGGAGCGTATTAAAAAAGGCGCTACCTGTATTACCGATGATGATGTAAATGCTATCATCAACAGCATTGGCCGTCCCGAAGATTTTGAACCCATGGAAGATGCTGCACCCAGTAGTGCTGCAAAAACAAGTTCGTCTTCAAATACCGGTCATCAGGAATCCTCCTCCAGTACCTATAGCAATACCGGATACAAAAGGCTGTACCGTGATGAGAATAATAAAGTATTAGGCGGTGTTTGTTCGGGTTTAGCCAACTATTTTAATATTGATGTGCTAATAGCCAGGATCATTTTTGTAATACTGTTATTTTCAGGACTTGGATTTTTAACCTATATCATTATGTGGGTAGCAGTACCCAGCTCTGCCAGTGTACAAATTGGCGGTGCCCGCAAAAAATTATTCCGCGATAGCGATGATAAAATAATTGCCGGTGTATGCAGTGGTATTGGAAACTATTTTGGTATCAATCCATGGGTTCCAAGAGTATTGTTTCTGTTGCCCTTCCTGTCTTTTTTATCCCGTTGGGGACACTGGGGTGGATTATGGGATTTTGGTGATGTGATCCGTTTCACTTTCAGTCCTACTTCACTGATCATCTATATTATTTTATGGATCGTAATTCCTGAAGCCATCACCACCACTGAAAAACTGGAAATGAAAGGTGAAAAAGTGGATATCGACTCAATTAAGAATTCTGTAATGGAAGAAATGAAAGGTGTGGGTAAGAAAGCAGAAAAATTTGGTAAAGAAGCTTCTGCAGTAATCAATGAAAAAGCAAAAACCGTAGCAGGTGATGTACAAAATTTCAGCAGGCGCAGCCGCGGTGGATTAGGTAATGTAATTGCAATGATTGCAAAAATATTCGCCTACTTTATTATCGGATGTGTATGTTTCGCATTAGTTATGGCATTGTTTGCAATGGGTATCTTTTCAATTGGTGTTTTTCCGCTTAAAGATTATATCTTAAAAGGAGAATGGCAGAATGTTTATGCATGGGGAACGCTGATATTATTTATTGCAGTACCAATCATAGGAATAGTTATCTGGCTCATCAGAAAAATTGCCCGGATGAGAAATAACAGTAAAATACTACGCCTTACTTTTGGAAGTTTATGGACAATAGGATGGGTTTGTTTTATCATGCTTATCGCTTCTGTAACCCGTGATTTTAAAGCATCAAGCCGTTTAGAAGAACAACAGGTATCACTAACCAATCCGCAAGTAAATAAAATGGTGATTACTTCATCATCACCTTTTACAAAAAAATACTATGGCCGCAACTGGATTCGTTTTGAGCCGTTTGAAAATTTGGTTGACGAGGATACAGCTTATGTAAGAAATGTGTATGTGGAAATTGTAAAATCAACTACTGACAGTTTTCAGGTTACCATTAAAAAAACAGCAAGAGGATATAACCGTACTGATGCAAACAGTCTTGCTAACCTTATTGATTTTAATGTGACTCAGAAAGATTCTATATTACTTTTAGATAAAGGTATTGCCATCAACAAAACAGAAAAATTCCGTAATCAGATGGTGGTTATTACAGTATATGTGCCGGTGGGCAAACAGGTAAGGGTAAATAAAGGTATTGGATGGCCTGTACATTTTGGAGGCGGCAGATGGGATGATAACTGGGATAACGATGTGTACGATACCGAAGAAGATATCAGATGGCAGTCGGATGTTGACTATGTAATGAAAGCAGATGGATTATATACATTAGACGGAAGAAAAGCTGATGGCTGGAACGATAAGAAAAAGAATAACAGAAACGGCAGCAATAACAATACTAATGATGATAATTACCGGTATAATGAATATGATAAAAAAGCCGATTCATTAAGAAATGTGGAAGAAACTAAAAGACAATTTAAAATTGATTCCATAGAAAAAGTAAAGGAAAAGTTAGACAGTATTAAGGATAAACTTGAAAACAGTAACACTATTAAATCAGCCCTGCAATCAGAACCTGTTGGTGTTGTAATAATGCCGGGTTTTGATGTACTGCAAAATATCAATTAAAATAGTTTCATTAGTTGAGTTGAAGTTGAAACAAAAAAGGTCCTGCCCTCAAAAGCAGGGCCCTTTTAAATCCTTAAAAATTATATCATGAAAAAAAGAAGCTCCATACTGTTGCTGACCTTATTGGTATTCCTTTTAGCTGCCTGCCATCATCATGGCTACAGAACAAGAACTGTAAGGGTAAATAATAATAATGAATCTTTAAAAATAGAATATTGCGGCAATGTTTCTTTTAATGATGATGAAACTGCAATAGAATCGCTTTCGCCGGATGGATATATCAAATACAAAAATAATAATAACCGTATTGTAGTGGAATGCGACGAAGACGGAGACATTGAATGCAGAATATACAGGGGCAATCACCGGTTGAATATTGAGGATGAAGAAGCAAAAGAAATTTTTAGAGCAGCTGTGAGAGATATAGCAGCACATGATAACCGGTAATCATAAAAAACATAAGTATACAACAGGCAAAGCAGACAATATCCGCTTTGCCTGTTTTCGTTTATGCAAATGCGGTGACTGTTTTCTGTACCATAAAAGATTGCTTACCTTTGCGTCAACTTAAACTAAATAAAACCTGCATCAATGAAGAACACTCCCTTTACACAAAAACATATTGCGCTGGGTGCAAAAATGGCCGAATTTGCCGGCTATAACATGCCCATATCTTACAGTGGCATTAACGATGAGCATGCAGCTGTTAGAAACAATGCCGGGGTTTTTGATGTAAGCCATATGGGAGAGTTTATTATAAAAGGTGAAAATGCTCTGGACCTTATTCAAAGGGTAACCACCAACGATGCATCAAAACTAACTAATGGAAAAGCACAGTACAGCTGCTTACCCAATACCACAGGTGGTATTGTAGATGATCTGCTGGTGTATTGCGTGGAGGAAAACAAAGTGTATATGTTAGTAGTAAATGCTAGCAATATTGAAAAAGACTGGAACTGGATACAGCAATACAATACCAAAGATGTTGAAATGCACAATATCTCTGATAAAACTTGTTTGCTGGCTATACAAGGGCCCAATGCCACCAAAATTTTACAGCCACTTACCGAGCTCGATATAATGAACCTGAAATACTACACGTTTACAAAAGGCAAATTTGCAGGTGTTGATAATGTGCTCATCAGTGCAACAGGATATACTGGTGCAGGTGGGGTGGAAATTTATTTTGAAGACACCGATGGTGCTGCAGATAAAATTTGGGATGCTATTTTTGAAGCAGGCAAAGCAGCAGGAATAAAACCAATTGGATTGGGTGCAAGAGATACTTTAAGATTAGAAATGGGCTTCTGTTTATATGGTAATGATATTAATGATACCACTTCACCACTTGAAGCTGGGCTGGGCTGGATAACCAAATTCACCAAAGACTTTACCAACTGTGCTCATTTTGAAAAACAAAAAGCAGATGGTGTTACAAAAAAACTGGTAGGGTTCGAAATGCTGGAAAGAGGTATTGCCCGCCACGATCATGAGATCAAAGACTTTGATGGTAATACCATAGGTAAAGTTACTTCCGGAACTCAGTCTCCAACATTAGGTAAGGCTGTTGGTATGGGTTATGTAAGCAGTAAATATGCCGCAATAGACAGCGAAATTTTTATCAGCATAAGAAACACACTGATAAAAGCTAAAGTGGTAAAAATGCCATTTGTTTAATTACTAATTAAATACAATGCCCAAAATTCATTTAACCATATTTGTTGCTGCACCTGTGCAAAGAGTATTTGATTTAAGTCGCAGTATTAACCTGCACAAAATTTCTACTGCCGATACCAATGAAGATGCTATTGCAGGTATAACCACAGGTTTAATTAACCTGAATGAAACGGTTACCTGGAGGGCACGCCACCTGTTTAAAACCAGACAGTTTATTTCTAAAATAACTGCCATGGAAATTCCGGCACATTTTACAGATGAAATGCAATCCGGCGACTTTAAAAGTTTTAATCACCAGCATTATTTTAAACCTGTTGAAAACGGTACTATAATGATTGATATATTAAATTTTGAAACACCTTACGGTATAATAGGCAAGTGGGTAAATGCAATCTTTTTAAAACGTTATCTGCAAAATTTTTTAGAGCAAAGAAATAATACTATAAAAGAATATGCCGAAACTGAAAAGTGGAAAGTAATATTGAATTAATTTTGAACCAATGCAAACACAAAAGCCCACCCTTTATACCTGTCTTTCTCCGGCCCTGTTAAATTTATACGATTTAAAAAATGCGGTTGTTGTTATTATCGATGTTTTCAGGGCTACCTCAACCATTGCTTCTGTTTTAAAAAATGGGGCTAAATGCATTATACCTGTAGATACAGTAGCAAAAGCCATTGCCATCAGTAAAAAAATTGATGCTATAGCAGCAGGTGAAAGAGATGGACAGATTGCAGAAGGATTAAAACATGGTAACTCACCATTAGAATACAGCCGCGAATTCATAGGTGGAAAAACATTGGTGTTAACAACAACCAATGGTACTAAGTTATTGCAGATGGCATTAGATAATAATGCTGATACCATTATCAGTGGCTCGTTTCCTAACCTGTCTTCAGTATGTAAATTTCTGATGGAGCAAAATAAAAATGTGGTTCTGGGCTGTGCAGGCTGGAAAGATCGATATAATATTGAAGACACTTTATTTGCCGGAGCGGTAATCAGCAGAATAAAAGAACATTTTACCATTCATTGCGACAGTTCGCTTACTGCAGAACTGTTATATGAAACCAATAAAAATGATATTATTGGCTTTGCACCCAAGCTAACCCATTATCACCGTCTGGTAGACCGCTTTGGCTTGATTGAAGATATCAATTTTTGCCTCACACCCGATTCTGCTGATGTACTGGTGGTATACGAAGAAGGCAAACTAATTGCAAAAAAATAATTTCGGTAGTACTATGAGGTATTAGTAGCTGGTAACAATACCGGTACTTTAATGTGCTGAGTTTAATTATAATTTCTCCACAAAGTTTCCTGTAACAAACCAAATCTTGCCGCTTTTCCTTTACTTTTGCAAATTGCCCTTTTCAGACGCGCCTCACCCTATTTTATAGGCCCTGAAAATCAAATTGGCAATCTTAAAAAACGAATGGCTTTATCTCATCTTATTAAATATGTGTACAATAACGGATCTGATGAAGTGATCCGCCGCGGAAAAAAAATCCAGTCAATGGGTTTTGTAGAGCTGGTAGAGCACGACCAATTGATGGGCAGTGTGGTGTTTCGTGTAAAAGACGACAGCTACAGTACTTTCTATAAAGTGTACATTCAAAAATATGTAGATCCCAAAAGCATTACTGTACGTTGCAGTTGTCCCTATAATCTGGGAGATATCTGCCGCCACGAAGCAGCAGCATTGTTGCGTCTTCAGGAGATGGTGGATAAGAATATGCTGGGCAATACTGTAATGCAATACAACCAGCGTCATACCATTGCCAAAATGAAGTTCATCGAACTTAAGATGATCAAACTGCTGGCTTCTCCTGGTATTTACGAGCAGGCCGAAAATATTTTACGTGCCACCAAAGCTAATATTTTAAATGCTGCAGATGAGCGTGTGGAAGCAGAACTGGAATACGACGGTCAAACTTATCCGTTAGTTATTCAGAAAAATGATGAGCGCAATTTTGATACATCATGTAAATGCAGTGAAGCAGAGCATCCTTTATGTGAACACAAAACGATGTTGTTTTTACAATTATTGAATGCTTATGGCCCGCATTACTTCGACAGCATCCGCAACTGGGATAAAGAAAAAAATAAATTATTACAGATCTACGGGTACAGTCTTGATGACGACCTTAAAGGAAAATTTGAATTCACTTATAAAGAAGGTAAACCATTTTTAAAAGTACTCGACATTTCAATTAAGCGAGTGGTGGCTGTGGCAGGTACCAGTAAACCTGCAGAAGTTTTTTCAACACCAGTTACAGAAAAAGAAAAAGAAGAAGCGGTTGCTGCAGCACCCCAACCCGAAAAAAAATTGGGCGTAGTTTTTAATCTTAACGCACAAACCTATCCCTACTTTAACGTAGATGTAATACAGGGAGAAGCTGACGAAGAAAATAAAAAATTTACCGGAAAAACGGAAAAACTTGATCTGGCTAAATTTGTAAGTACCGATCTGTTTAGTGAAGATGATAAGCAGTTGTTACAGCAGGTGCGCAAATTGCAAACAACAGAAATTAATAAATATCTCGATCGCAACTCTCCCTTCAGTGGCATATGGGAAAATATTATTCAAAACGAAGGAGATGAATTACCAGAGGAAACTAAAAGTTTGATGGCAGAATACCTGCATCCCAAACTTAAAAAAATATTTGAGGAGCAGGTGGCCAATAATTTTATATTTTTTCTGCCGGAGAAAAAATCATTCAAGACAGAGAATCTGATTGAAGCAGAAATAAGCGATCAGTTTATTGCACCTGTTTTTAAAGTGCTGGCTAAAAACAGTCATTTTGAAATAGCCTGTACGGTAAAACTGCCCTCACAAACCATTCCTTTCTCAGAAAATGAAACCAACAGCAGCTTGTTGTTTTTACATGAAAACAAAATTTACCTCTGGCAAAAACCGGAAGATGTGCTGCAGGCCGAAAAATTTGTGAAAGAAGGCAATATTCAGCTGAGCAAAGAGAACTGGGCCGAAAAAATGCAAAAGGTAATCATGCCTTTAACCAGAGAGTATCATGTGGAGTTTGATAAAAGTCTGATCCGTGAAATTAAAAGTGGCGAACCCGAAGTGAAACTGCAGCTGATGGAGAAAGGTGATTATCTGGTGTTTCAGCCCATATTCACGTATCAGGGATTTGAAACTAAGACCAATGATAAAGAAACGATCATCATTCCAGACGGAGATAAAATTCTTGTTGTACACCGCAATAAAGAAGCTGAAGATGGCTTCATTCAAAAATTAGAAAATCTCCATACTTTATTTGTTCGTCCGCACGACAGTAATAACCTGGTTTTAAAAGGAGTGGATGTTTTGCGCAATAACTGGTTCTTTTTATTTGTAGATGCCATGAAGGAGATGAAAGTGCCGGTATATGGTTTTGAAGCATTAAAGAATTTCAGGTTTAACACTGCAAGGCCCAATACGCATATACATGTAAGCAGCGGACTGGATTGGTTTGATGCAAAAGTAGAAATTGAATTTGGAGAGCAGCGTGTTGGTATTGACGATATTAAAAAAGCATTAGTCAATAAACAATCATTTGTACAGCTAGGAGATGGTACTCTGGGTATATTACCTGATGAATGGCTGAAAAGGTATTCACTTTTATTTAAAGTGGGCGACGACAGAAGCAACCGTTTACGTTTGTCGAAATACCACATGAGTGTGATTGACGAACTGTACGAAAACAGGGATGAAACTGAATTGAGTTTTGAGCTGGATGAAAAATACGAACGCTTAAAAGAATTTAAAAACATACCGGATATTGCACCACCGGAACATCTGTCACCTATTTTACGTCCGTATCAAACTTCAGGATTTCAATGGCTGAATTATTTGAACGATGTTAGCTGGGGAGGTATTTTGGCAGATGATATGGGTTTGGGTAAAACTATTCAGGCCCTTACTATGTTGCATCATTATAAAGCAAGCACGGGTGGTTTAAAAGCAATTGTGGTTTGTCCTACCACACTAATTTATAACTGGAAGAATGAAGTGGAAAAATTCACTCCTTCATTAAGCTGGCATATCCATCATGGCAGTATGCGGCTGCGCAGTATGGAAGAATTGCAAAAACACAATATAATCATCACCACCTATGGTACATTAAGAAGTGATATTCAGCTGCTGCTGAAAGTAAAATTCGACTATGTAATATTAGACGAAAGCCAGGCTATAAAAAATCCTGCCTCTAAAGTAACCAAGGCGGCCTGTTTGCTGGAAGCAAAAAACAGGTTGTGCATGAGTGGTACTCCATTACAGAATAACACATTTGATATTTTTGCCCAAATGAATTTCTTAAATCCGGGACTCCTGGGCAGTATGGAATTTTTTAGAAATGAATTTGCAACTCCAATTGATAAGTTTGGAGAGCAGGAACAGAAAGAGCACCTGAAAAAATTATTGTATCCTTTTATTTTACGCCGTACTAAAGAACAGGTGGCTAAAGATCTGCCTGATAAAACTGAAACCATTTTGTTTTGCGAAATGGAAAAAGAGCAGCGGGAAATTTATGAAGCTTACCGAGATACATACAGAAGCAAGATTTTAGGTGAGATAGACCAGCAGGGTATCAACAAATCGCAGCTCACCATTTTACAAGGACTGATGAAATTGCGGCAGATATGTGATAGTCCGGCCATATTAAATGAAGAAGACCGCTATCCTAATCACTCTATTAAGTTAGATGAGCTGACAAGGGAGATCACAGAAAATATTGGAGAACATAAGGCGCTGGTATTCTCTCAGTTTTTGGGTATGCTGGGCCTGATAAGAAAAACATTAACCGAACAGGGCATTCCGTTTGAATATTTTGATGGCAGCACTTCAGCAACTGACAGGGAAAAAGCCATTCAGAATTTCCAGAACAACGATGAGTGCAGGGTGTTTTTAATTTCTCTTAAAGCGGGGGGTGTGGGTTTAAACTTAACTGCTGCCGATTATGTGTATATCGTAGATCCGTGGTGGAACCCTGCGGTAGAACAACAAGCAATTGATCGTACCCACCGTATTGGTCAAACAAAAAATATTTTTGCGTACCGGATGATTTGTATAGATACTATTGAGGATAAAATTCTGCAGCTTCAGGAGCGTAAACGCAAACTGGCAAGTGAATTAATTGCCGATGATGCCACCTTTGTAAAAGCCCTGAGTAAATCTGATGTGGAATACCTGTTTAGTTAAAAAGCTATAACGGTAAGGTATAATTAAGACGCAATAAAATTTTTCAAACGTTTAAACTCTCTGTTATTTGCAGATTGGAAAAAACTGTTGAATACCACAGCAATTGACTTTAGCAATACTGTAAAAACGGTTGGATGGGAGGAATGGTTATTTTTCATGATATTATCGGATTTTGAACTATAAAATTACAATTTGTACACCCTGTTGTCAAGAGTGGTTTTGCTGATTTTTAGGGTTCGGTATTTTCCGTATAAATTGGGTTATTTTACAATTGGGCCCTGCCATTTTCGCCTGAATTGCTTGCCTTTTTTATAATAGCGGATTGGATAAACATCCGGATTTTGACGGATCTTACCCATAAAACTCTTAATGATTTGAACTAATGGATGGATGGCTGAGGATTGATTTTTCATAAAAAGCATATTGACTTTTTATGTAACGCATCAAAATATATAATATTGTGTGTGATTACTCAGGCTAATCCTTTACCCAAAAAAATGCCTTAATTCAGTATAAAAACCTGTGCTGGCGCACTATTTTTAAGTATGGTCAGCTGCCGGTTTTCTTTTGAATACAGCATTTTCCGGCTTTCGCCCCTTACTTTTAAACCATCGGTAGTATGAGGTACAGCGCTAAAGCTGCCTTTTCCATCTCCTTTTATCAGCAAAACAGAATTGGCATCATAATTACCCACCATTACTGCCGCATCATTACTGTTTCCGCAAACAATAATGTCTTTTATGCCATCTTTATCAAAATCATCTACAACAAAATCGTTGATATTGGAAAACTGGGCTTTTTCGGGAAAAGCCATAAAATGGTAAGCACCATTTCCTTCATTGATTAAAACTCCTGATTCAAAAAAGTTGGTGGTATAAATATCCATACCCTTTTGTTGTTCGGGGCTAAATAGTTTGTTCAATGTGGTTCCGGAGTAATCTCTATACCGGATAAATTTTTTGCGCATTGAAGGCATTTGGTCTATCAGCTGATCACGGCTGAATAAAGGGTAACATTTTCCCTGAATAAAATAACCCAATACCGCATCATAGCTTCCGTTATTATCAAAGTCTTTGGCATACACGGTGCAGGGGTTGTAATAATTTGTTTTGATAGTGGCATTGGTTCCTCTATTGCCTAATACTATATCCAAATCACCATCGCCATCTATATCTTCTGTTTTTAAACAATACCACCAGCCGCTGAATTCGTTCATGCTGATTGTAGTGTCTTGCTTTGTAGCCGGCGATGTAAACAGAACCGTAGTGTTATTAATTTTATAGAAATTACCATTCTGCCATTTAAAAATACTAACAGGCATCCATTCGCCCGACAGGATCAGCTCTTTTTTCCCATCTCCATCAATATCACTCCATGCCGAGCAGTTTACAATGCCCGGGGTAAGTAAATCTTTTGCAATACTGCCGGTAACATTGGTAAATATCCCTTTGTTATTTTGCAATAACATTGATTTGTCTGCCTGCGGAAATTTTCCCGGCAGTACATGTCCGCCAACAAAAAGATCCATATCACCATCATCATCATAATCTAAGGCCGTAACATAAGAACCATTAAAGCCTTCTGCGGGTAATGCTTTTACAGCCCGTGTAAAATTGCCTTTACCATCATTCAGGTATAATCTGTCCTGGTATAAATTACTTCCTGCATCAAATTCTGCTCCACCGCTTACCACATACAAATCCATATCTTTATCACCGTCTGCATCAAAAAACACCGCACCCATATCTTCAAAAGCTTTATCGCCCGTAAATGCCAATTGTTTCTTTTCTGTGTATGCGCCATCTGCAGACTGTATCATTAATTTTCCTTCAATGCCTGCTGCACCACCAATATATAAGTCAATTTTCCCATCACCATTTACATCGGCACTGGCATAATAGGGCCCCTTGCGGCTGCACTTGTATGGAATTAAAGGTTCTCTTTTAAAATCGATATAATCGTTTTCTGACTGTGTGTATTTTAATTTATTCTGCGCGGTGATATCGGTAAATAAAGTCGCTTTTTTTTCTGTTGCAGGAGCAAGTTGTTTAGCATCGGATTCAAAGATGGTCAATACCTGATCGGTATTTACATTTTCTAAAACAATTGTTTTAAAAGAAGGAAAGCTGATCTCTACTTTAGGAATGGTGGTTGCGGCACCCGTTCCAAAATGCAACGCATGCTCCATGGAAGATAAAAAACCACGTTGGGGATTATACCGCTGTAATTGTATTTCTCCCTTTGCATTAGAAAGCTTTACAGAAGTACCATATACTTCTTCGGCAGAACCCTGTGATTTTAAAAATTTAAACCTCAGGTAATGGGTTGCTGCTGCATCGGTTTCTCTGGAATTATTTTTAAACACAAAAGCAATATCATCCACATTGTTTACTACCAGATCAAGATCGCCATCGTTATCTAAATCTGCATATGCAGCGCCACTTGAAAAACTCGCAGGTTCATCCATCCAGTTGTTGGTATAATTATCAAATTTTAAACTACCGTTATTATGATACAGATAATTTTTTGTTTTCACTGATGGAATACTCTGCAACCATTTATCCAGGTCAACACTATGCCCGGTATTCATAGTGTTGATAATAGAGTCTAAAATAAAAACTTTATAATCCCAGTCGGTAATATCTCTTTTAATTCCATTGGTTACATAAATATCTTTCCAGCCGTCGTTATCCAGATCAACAATGAGTGGCGCCCAACTCCATTCCGTTTCTGCTACACCTGCGTAGTTGGCAATCTCACTAAATGTACCGTCGGTATTATTCAGTTGTAAACTGTTACGGGGATACTGATAAAACAAATTGAACTTCAGCAACAGCTGAAACTTGTCGTAATTTTGATTTACTGCAAATAATTGTTTTTGTCTTTTGGGCTCTTCCACTGCCATATCCACCACATATATATCTTCTAGACCATCGTTGTTGATATCATTGATATCGGACCCCATTGCAGAAAAACTGGTATGGTTTACATAAGTTGACAGCTTATCAGTAAAAGTTCCGTTCTTATTATTGATGAATAAAAAATCGGGTTTATTAAAATCGTTGGCAACATAAATGTCTGTGTAACCATCACTATTGAAATCGGCTAAAGAAGCACTTAATCCAAAAGCATGAGTAATGAGCCCGGCTTTTTGGGTAACATCTGTAAATTTGCCGCCCCTGTTTTCATATAATCTGTCGCTTACATATTGAGTGGTGGTATCTTCAATATATACCAGCTTTCCGTTTTCCATTTTAACCGGAATGGTCATCGACTTGCTGAAATCGTGCTGATGATTTACAAAGAATACATCTTTATCACCATCGTTATCGTAATCGAAAAAATAAGATTGAATGGTATAGCTGGCATCGTCAAGGCCCAGTTCTGCAGCACGGTTGGTGAAGGTTAGGTTGCGGTTATTAATGTAAACTACTTTTTTTCTTAAACCCGGATCTTTATATCCCGACTTGCAAACCAATATATCCAGATAGCCATCACCGTTGATGTCGGCCATATTTACACCGGTTTTAATTCCTTCGCCACCATTAACTCCGGCTATAGCCGTAATATCTTTAAACTTAAAATTGCCCAGGTTTAAATACAGTTTGTTGTATCCTCTGGTAGAAGAAAAATATATATCGGGCAATCCGTCATTATTGATATCACCAATACTTACACCGCCGCCTACATACAGGTTTTCGTACAGGTACATAAACATGCTGGCATCTTCTACAATATCGTTTCTGAAATTAATTCCGGTACTATCGGCAGGAAGTAATGTGAATTTTTTTTGCTGTGCAGAAACAGCTACAGCAAAAAAATTCAACAACAATATTATTGAAGTACGAAAAAAGAATGTAGACATAATTTTTATTTAGTTGCTGCCGGGTAAAGTGCCTGTAATACATTTTTGCCGATGGCCTTACCCTGCGATACACTTATACGTGCAGTTACAGGATAGTGAATACCACCATACACCCTGCTGGTGGAGGATTGTAAAGAGGCTTCGTAAAAAGAATTAAATGATCTGGAACTGTTCCCAAAAGGAATTTCTGTTTTATCGGTAAACGCAAAATTATCGCCCAGTAATGCTGTAAGAATAGTTGCTGCTGCATTAGATGTAACAGAGTGACCGCTGGTAAATTCAGGGAAGGGTGGTGTTTGAATAAACGGCACCCAATTTTCATCTGCTATACGGTTAATGATGGTGATGGGCCTGATAAGATTGCTGCGATATTTTTCGTCCCAGCAACTGATAAAAGCATCAAAGATGGCCACAGTAGTCAACGCATATACCTGAGCGGCTTTAGTAACGTTTACGCCTTTTTGTGCACAGGCTTGCTGTGCTATCATTACCCAGTGCCCACCCGGAGAAATTTTATGAATAAAATAATTCAGGTGGCCGATATTGGAAGATACATTGGGATTATCATCCCAGTACAAGGCAGTAGCTTTTTGTACAGTGTCTAAGTGTTTTACGATATTATGAACTTCCATCATGGTTTTATAAAACACAGAATTTTTGGCTGTACTAAAAACCAGTTTTTCTTTTGGAGAAAATTGAGCTGCTTTGTTTAAGGTTAATGGCCTGATGGTATTCCAGTGCGGTTCTAATCCCTGTGCATAGTCGAGCGGTGTGGGTTGCCAATCGCCTGGTTTATTGGTGACTACATAGCGGTAAAGCCCTCTTGATTTTAAATAATTATCTCTTTTGGTCCAGGCTATAATACTATCTGCAACCAGATGACCGTAGTCAACTGAATTTTTAAGTAATGCAGCATCGGTAGTTTTTGCCAATGAGTCGGTAAAGGCTGTTCTCCAGTTTTCGATCTTATATTCGGAGCCAACCAGTGCCTGTGCTACATAAGAGAAGGAAGTGGCCGCTGCAATAAAATTATCTACTGTACCGGTTTTTGGTGTTGCAGGAATTGTTTTAAGTCCATTTAATTTACCTGCCAGATCGGGCAATGACGCATCATCTTTTCTGATGCATTCATAAAATGCGATATTGGGGTAGACATAAATCCTGCTTGCAACAGGAGGAGTAAACAGATCTTCCATTACGGTGTTTACCAGTAATGCGTTAAGATTATGTAATATCTGTTCTTTTTGTTGCGCAATGCCTTTAAAAGATAAGAAACAAAATAATGCGGCTGAAAGGAGAATAGCGTTCCCCTTTTTAATTTTATTTATACTCATTTTACAGAAGGTTTGGTGGAGTTAAACAAATTTAAAAAAAATAGTTGGTGATTGAGCAGCAACCCGAGTTATGGTATAAATAATAAAAGCCGTTCCGGGTACTACCCGGAACGGCTCCAAACAGTTGCTATAAATTTTTATTTTACCAGCTTCAGTTCTTTAATGATATTTCCTGCGCCACCCAGTTTATCAATACACCACAATACATAACGAACATCCACACAAATTGTGCGGTTTAAATCTTTATCAAAAGCAATTTTATGACTTAAGGCTTCATAGTTGCCATCAAAAGCTAAGCCTATTAAATTACCATTAGCATCCATTACCGGACTTCCGGAGTTACCACCGGTAATATCATTGGTGGTGATGAAAGTTACCACCAGGTCATTCTTTGCTTTATCAATGTACTGGCCAAAATCTCTTTTCTTCAGTAACTCAACCTGATTGGCTGGAAGATCAAATTCATAATCTCCGGCAACATATTTTTCCAGGATACCTTTTGAAGTACATACATAATCGTACTTAACCGCATCTCTTGGCGCATAGCTTTTTACATTTCCAAAACTTACTCTCATGCTGAAGTTAGCATCGGGGTACATTTTTTTAACTGCTGCAGGATTCATTTCCATAATCCCTTTCATATAAGCACGTCCCAGCTCGTTATTTTTATTTACGAAAGCTGCATACAATGGGGCATATTTAGTATTGTAATTGCTGTTGAATGCATTGGAAAAAGCAAAAGCGGGATCGGCCTGTAAGGTTGCAGCTTCGGGTTGTGACGCAAAAGCAGTCCATTTAGCATCATCCAGTATCATGGTGCCTGCAAATACTTTTTTAGCCCAGGCTTTAAATGTGGCTTCATCTTTCAGACTCCCGTAATTGGCTTTCAGGCTTTCGTAAAAACCAACAGGGTGCTGATTTTTATCTACATCGTTATAATAAGCCAAAGCCACAGCAGCCAGAATTTTTTCATCACTTGATAAATCTTCTCCTTCTAAAAAAGCTTTACGGCTGGCACTTGCTGCTTCAACTGCTTTTTTAATTTCTGCCGATGGCGTATTTGTTTTAAGTAATTTATCTTCTAATGATTTTAAAGAAGCGGCATAAGCTATTAACGGAGAGCCATTGATTCCTTCAATGATGTACTGACGTTGTTTGCTGTAAGGTGTCCAGCTAGCATAATTTTTTGCATAATCGCTGAATATATTTTCATATTCTGATTTACCCTTTGCCCATGCTGTAAATTTAGCTTCGTAAGCTTCTTTTTGCTGCTGGGTATTAAACTTAACCAGTTGTTTGGTTTCGCCATCAAAAAATTTCCAGTAATTGGCAATGCCTGCATAGCTGCTGGCTAATTTTAATTTTACTGCTGGGTCTTTAATCATTTGCTCGTACATGTATTTCAAACGCATGTCGCGCAGGCCAACTAATGAAGGGTTTTCAATTTCATTTTTTAATTTGATACCGTAGCTGGTTTCGTAGCGGTTGGTTCCGCCGGGGTAACCGTAAATCATAGCATAATCACCATCTTTAAAACCTTTGATGCTAACGGGTAAAAAATATTTGGGCTTTAAAGGCACATTATCTGTACTATAATCTGATGGTTTACCATCTTTGGTGGCATACACACGGAAGATAGAGAAATCTCCTGTATGGCGCGGCCACTCCCAGTTATCGGTATCGCCGCCAAATTTACCCACGCTTTCTGGTGGTGCACCTACCAAACGGATATCGCGGTATCTTTTATATACATACATGATGTACTGATTGCCTTTAAACATGCTGTACATCCTGCCTTCCAAACCGTTTTCTTTATCAGCCACTTTATCAGTGATGGCTTTAAATACTTCGGGTAATTTTTTTGTTCTGTCATCCCAGCTTAAACCTTTTACGCCATCTTCCACATCTTTAGTAACATCCACTATGCGGTCTAAAAACTGAACGGTTAAACCACTTTTTATTTCCTGGTCTTTATTAAAAGCATAAAAACCATCTCTTAAATAATTATGCTCTACAGTACTTGCTCCTGCAATAGCACCATAGCCGCAGTGGTGATTGGTAAAGATCAATCCCTGATCACTTACAATTTCACCGGTACATCCGCCCCCGAAAATAAGAATAGCATCTTTTATTGATGACTTGTTGATGGAATACAGCTGTTCTTTGGTGAGCTTAAGTCCTTTCTTCACCATATCGGCATATACCTGTTCGCCTAATAACATGGGCAGCCACATGCCTTCGTCGGCACTGGCTTTTAATAAAGAGATTGACAAGACAATCGCTACAATAAATTTCTTCATATCGTTATAGTTTTATGAAACAAAATTACTCCTTTTTGGGTATTGACTTAAAGGCATTTTGATGATAGATCTGTTGTAAAACAGGGATTGTGAAAGTTTGCATATATGCCAACAATTTTAAAAATGCAGCTACTTTATATGCATTTAGAATAGCTGTGACTGATTTATTATATTTGTTGTACTTAACCTTAGCAGTGTAATGGCCATATTTGATATTAAACTACCAGCAGCAATCGCAAAAGCGCTGAATTTGCAGGTAAGTGACCCACGCGGGCAGCAAATTAAAGTGCTGAAAAAATTATTACGTAAGGCAAGGTTTACCGAGTTTGGACAACGGTACCGCTTTGATGAGATTTTGCTTAGCCGGCATCCCGGTAAAAAATTTCAGCAAATAGTTCCCACTTATAATTACAACAAGATTTACGATGCCTGGTGGTATAAAGCCAAAGATGGTGTGCCTGATGTATGCTGGCCGGGAATAATAAAATATTTCGCACTTAGCAGCGGTACCAGCGATGCTACAAGCAAATTTATCCCAATTACCAAGGATCTGATCCGCAGTAATATGATTACCAGTTTCAGACAATTACTTAGTCTGACCAAATACCATGATGTACCTAAAAGTGCAGTGGGCAAGGGCTGGCTGATGATTGGCGGAAGCACACAATTACAAAAAGGCGCTACCTATTATGCCGGAGATTTAAGCGGGATACAGCAAAAAAATATTCCTTTCTGGTTTCAGGGCCTGGGTTTATACAAGCCAGGCAAAAAAATTGCCAAGCAAAAAGACTGGAGTAAAAAGCTGGAAGAGATTGTGGAGAATGCTCCCAACTGGGATATCGGTTTTATCATTGGTGTTCCTGCATGGTTGCAATTGTGTATGGAAAAAATTATTGAGCGCTATAAGTTGAATAATATTCATGAAATGTGGCCCAATTTATCTTTTTATGTGCATGGTGGTGTGGCTATGGAGCCCTATAGAAAGGGGTTTGAAAAATTGTTGGGCAGGCCCATTACTTATATAGAAACCTATTTAGCGAGTGAAGGATTTTTAGCCTATCAAAACCGGCAGGATGCAAAAGGCATGCACCTGGCACTCAACAATAATATATTTTTTGAATTTGTGCCTTTTGACGATCATAATTTTGACGGGGAAGGAAATATGCTTGATGATCCCGAAACTTTTATGATTCATGAAATAGAAGAAAATAAGGATTATGCCATACTCATCAGCACCAATGCAGGCGCATGGCGATATGCTATTGGCGATACCGTTCGCCTGATTGAGAGAGAAAAAAGTGAGATCATCATTACCGGGCGTACCAAACATTTTTTAAGTCTGGTAGGCGAGCATTTAAGTGTGGATAATATGAATAAGGCCATTGAAATGGTAAGTGAAGAGCTGAACATTTCTATTCCTGAATTTACTGTTGCTGGTGTTCCTTATGGCAATTTTTTTGCCCACCATTGGTTTATTGCCACCGATGATAAAGTAAATGCAGCAGATCTTGCGGTAAGAATTGATACCAAACTTAAAGAACTGAATGATGATTACGAGGTGGAACGCAAACATGCTTTAAAAGATGTGATTGTGGATGTTTTGTCGGAACAATGTTTTATGAATTTTATGAAATCAAAAGGTAAGGAAGGCGGTCAACATAAATTTCCCAGAGTTTTAAAAGGAAAGATGCTGGAAGAGTGGCAGCAATTTTTAAATACAACTGCAACAGATGTATAAGTAATATTACAATCAGGCGATTATTTCTACTATCATTTCAGATAATTACAAGCGGCAGCAGTTACCTAACTTTGCTTTATTATTTTTATTAAATGATTGATGCCGTAATTAAAGGGTTGGCCATTAGCATATTACTGATATTTTCAGTAGGCCCGGTTATATTCACCATTATTAAACAAAGTATTAATCACGGAAGACGTGGAGGATTTAGTTTTGTTACAGGTGTTTGGTTAAGCGACATAATATGGGTAGTACTAAGTAATGGCTTCAGCGAAGCGGTAAAAGAGTTGCTGAATTTTAAAATACCTATTGGAATTGCGGGCTCTTGTTTTTTAATTGGGATGGGAATTTATTTTGCATTTATTAAGAAAGTAGCACCCCGTCAAACTCAGGAAGCGGTAACCATTGCAGGAGATACTATCACTCCTACAGGAAAAAAAACCAATTACTTCGCCATTTTTACTTCTGGTTTCATCATTAATACTTTAAATCCTGCCGTAATTTCTTTTTGGCTTATCATGGCAGCTTCGTTGGCATCTGTATATTCTTTTTATGAACGCATTGCTATATTTTCTACCTGCCTGGCTGTAAATATTCTGGCTGATACCGGAAAGGTTTTAGGTGCCGGCGTATTAGGGAAAAAACTAAGCGATAAAAATATTATATTAATTAACAGGATATCCGGACTTTTATACCTCATATTCGGGTCAGTAATACTTGGAGGTATTATATACACATTGATAAAACATTAACAGTAAAATTTAGTAACTCAGCCATTGCATTTCTATTTTGTTGTATGAAATTATTTTTACCTCTTTTGTTGTTACTTTCTTTTACTGCTTATTCTCAATCGGCTGATTATATCATATTAAAAAAAAGAGGCAGAACAGTTAAAACATTTTTTGCAGGTACTAATATTGGCATTACCACCACCAGCGGGGCATACGTAAATGCGCATATCAGCGGTATACAACACGATACCTTATTTCTGCAGGAGTTTATCATTCAATACATCCCCACCACTATTGGTACATACATGTTAGATACAGTGGGCAGCTTCCGGTTTAAATATCATTTTAATCAGATTAAAGCAATAGGCGAATGGAAGAAAGCCGGTTTTGATACTAAAGGCAGTGGGGCAACATTAATGGGTGGCGGCACATTGCTTACTTTGGCCAGCGGCGTGGTATATTTGGCAGACAGAGAAAAATTCAGCGCTCCCTTACTGATTGCATCTGCCGGCCTGGGTACTCTTGGTTATTTTATGGCAAAGCATGGCGCCAAGGGAATTGTAATTGGAAAGAAATATAGTCTGCATTATATGAATATGAGTTTATAAAATCCCCGAATACTTATATTGCATAAAATTATTCCACACCAAATCAGCAGACTAAATTTTGAAAAACCTTTGGAGCGTCCTTAAAAAATTTTTCTTTGTTGTATTTATCATTCATATTGGTTGGTTTTTATTTTTTGTGTTCAGCAATTTTTCTGATGCTGTTACCATTAAAGATATCAAATGGAAGATGGCGGTTGTAGTGGGCATTGCCCTCACATTATTACTCATTTATTTTTTTGGTTTTAGAAAGATACCGCTGATTAAAAAAACAATTGGCCTGGTTTGGAATATTGTATTTACCGGCTATATCTTTTTCTTTTTATATTTTTTATTTGGCATGCTGTTTAATCCGCCCATTACTATTACTCAGGCAGCAAGTGTTATAAAAGGAGATGGGTTATCCAGAGACTATGTGAGTTATAGCGATATGGGTACGAATATTAAACTGGCTGTTATTGCAAGTGAAGACCAGTTGTTTCCCGATCATGATGGCTTTGATATCAAATCAATTAAACTAGCCATGAAGTATAATAAAAGGCATCCGGGCAAACCGCAGCGGGGTGCAAGTACTATCAGCCAGCAAACCGCAAAAAATGTATTTTTATTTCAAGGCGGCGGTTTTTTAAGAAAGGGCCCCGAAGTATTTTTTACTTTTACCATTGAAACCGGCTGGACAAAAAGAACCATACTGGAACGTTATCTTAATGTAGCAGAAATGGGCCGTGGTATTTATGGCGTACAGGCTGCCGCAAAAAAATATTTTAATAAAGATGCCCGCAATTTAACCCGTGCCGAAGCTGCACAAATTGCCGCCTGCCTGCCTAACCCTAAGCTGTACTCGGTAAAACCATTGAGTAATTATGTTGCCAACCGTTATGATAATATTATGCGGCAGATGAATAATCTGCAAGGTGATCCTGATGTGCAGGAAATTATCAGATGATAGTATTTACTGCTGCAATGGCTTTTTGTATCCTCTGTTCGTAAGTACCGCTGATATCTACCCAGGGTGTGTTTTGATTAATCAATATATCTTTATAATGATGGTAGAGTTTAGTTCTGGTTTTTAAATCAGGATATTCCCTCAGTTCATCTTTTACCCAGGGGGCATCAATATTGCAGAATAAATACAGGTCGTATTTGCGATCAACAATCTGATTCAATATCCAGTGATGGCATTTTTCAAAAACAAATTCGCACCAAACCTTCATTACGTACATATCGGTATCAATAAATACAGTTGATGGTTGAAAGTTGATAGTTGAGAGTTTTGCTACAGTTGTATCCTCCATTTTCAGCTGGCCTTTGGCAATGGTGAGTAAATCTTCAAAACTATACTGAGTACCATGCTGCAATAAATACTCACGGGCATATTCCCTTACCCATTGGGTTTTATAATGGGCAGACAGCTGCTCACACAAACTGCTTTTCCCGGTTGACTCAGGACCTATGATAACAATTTTTTTCAATACAATTTTTTTGTTGCAGCCCATGCCGGCTTTGTTTTTAATACTTTTTTATGAACAGGACAGTCTTCATCGTGTGCCCCGGGCAAATAACCGGTACTCATTAAAAATTCGTTTACAATTTCGCCACCGGTAAAGCGGAATGTTTTTTTAAATAACAAAGTCCATTCCGTTTTTGTTTTAGGATGATGGCTACTGATCCATTTTTTAAAAGAACCATATTCTTTTTGTAATGTCAAAATGGTTTTCGCATTTTCAATGGCTGCATTTACTTTTAAGCGGTTGCGGATAATGCCCGCATCATTCAGTAAACGGTCAATATCCTTTTGTTTATACCCGGCTACTTTTTTAATGCTGAAATTATGGTAGGCTTTTCTAAAATTTTCCTGTTTGTTTAAAATAGTGGTCCAGCTAAGTCCGGCCTGATTGATTTCGAGTATCAGCCTGCAAAATAATTCATCATCACTCTCTATAGGAAAGCCATAGTGATTATCATGATATATTTTATGTACTTCCTGTTCGCCCTGCTTAAGCGAATTACTAAAACTGCAATAACTCATGTGATTTAATTTTTCGGTTTCACTTCTTTTTTCCAGGATACATATCCCATCCATGCCAGCAGCAGAAATAAAACATACATCAATGTAAAAAGCATAAACCCTTTATAAAAATTTAAAGGGATGGCTACAATATTACTTACTATCCATGCCAGCCAATTTTCAATTTTTCTTTTAGCCATCCACCACATTGCTGTAACGGCCGATCCCGAAACTAGTGAATCTAAAAATGGGGTATTGCTGTTGGTAAAATGTTTCAGTACAAAAAAAAGAACGATCCAGGAAACTAAAAAAAATGTTGTACCCACCCATAACTCTTTTTTATTACACCAGCTGATGGGATATTCAAAGCCACTGTCTTTTTTCTTGGTCCAGTTATACCAACCGTACACACTCATAATAAAATAGTAAATATTCAGCGATGCATCTGCATATAAGGGAGGTGTGGAAATAAAAAAATACACCCATGCTGCCAGCAAAACGCCTATGATACCCGTTGGGTAAACCAGCACATTATTTTTTCGTGCATACCATACGCTGGCTATCTGTGTAATGGTGCTGCCCCACTCCTGCCATCTGGTTAATTTAATGTCTGATATAAACTGTTGATAGATCTGCTGTATCCCCAAAATATTTTTGTTTAAAAGTAATTAAAATTTGCTGGTATACCATCTCATGGGACGCAGGTACCGTATTCCTTTATCTGTCAAAAACCGGGTGCCCACCTGTTGCCATTGCCCTTTACCATCAAAGCGCCAGACAATAAAATGCAAATGTGGAAAAAGCGTATAGCCTGTTTTTCCACTCAGGCCAATGGGCTGCCCTTGTATAACGGTATCTCCCAAACTAACCATGGCAGTGTTGAATTGTAAATGCCAGTATCCTGCTCTTGATCCATCACTGTGCTGAATTACAATTACATTTCCAAAGGGGCGGTATTTTTTATTCCATCCACCATTATTCCCATCCTGTTTAACCCGCACTACCACGCCAGGTCTTGCTGCACATACTGTAGTTCCTCTTTTCACTTTAAAATCTATCGCTGCTCTTTCTTTATGAGAAAAGCTGCTGAAATAACCCTGTACCACCAAATGCTTTTTATTATTTTGAAATGGTAGCTGATACACAATGCTGGTATCATCTTTAAGTTGCCCCTTTTGCAGTTGTTTTAATTGGGCGCGCTGCGGATTATTACTAACCGAACAGCTGTATAATACACATACGCTAAAAGTTATAGCTATACAGTAGTGAAGGGCCTTAAATATTTTTTTATTAATGATTACTGAATGCATCTGTAGTATTTGCCCGGACGTAAATAACTGATTCCTTTTTTGGTTAGAAAACGGGTGGCAATATTTGTTCCGTTACTATCGTACACCTGAAAATGTAAATGCGGAAATGCAGTATATCCGGTGTTGCCGCTGTAACCAATATGCTGTCCCTGTGTTACAGAGTCGCCCACATTTACCAGCACCCCATCTTTTTTTAAATGCCAGTACATGGCAGTACTGCCATCGGAATGTGTAATAATGATATGGTTACCCTGCGATAAATACTCATCTTTTAATCCGCCTGCATCACTGTCTTTTTTTATTTCGGTAACCACACCGGCTCTTGCTGCACAAATCTTACTGCCTTTACACATTTTAAAATCAAGGCTCAATTCGTCTTTATGACTCATTTTACTATTGTAAGCCTGGATCAGCAAAAACTTACTGCCTTTTGCAAAAGGTAAATGGTATACAAAGCTATTATCGGGTTTAACATGGCCGCCTTTAAGATTACGGATTTCCCTGTCCGTTAGTTGTGCTTTAGTAATAGCAGAAGAAATAAGGAGTGCAAAAAGAAACTTCCATTTCATCAGTGAAAATTTATTGTAAGTTAACTTTTAAACTTGTGTATAAAAAGCGGTAGGGGATAAAATAAAAGCACCAGCCGTTTGACTGATGCTTTATACTAATAAACTGTTTAACCAACCCCTTATTCCGCTTCCGCAACTACTTCCTTCACTTCAGGGATCATTCTTTTCATCATGCCTTCAATACCGGCTTTTAAAGTAATGGTACTCGATGGGCAGCCGCTGCAGCTTCCCTGCATGGCCAGATTTACGGTTCCGTTTTCGTAACTTTTAAATTGAATAGCGCCGCCGTCCATTTCAACAGCAGGCTTTACATAATTTTCTAACAGTTCTTTAATGCGCTTTACCACATCATCATCATCGGCATTTACTTCATTGCTATTAGGTGTTTTCATTGCAGCAACATCTTCTTCATTCACCACTGCCTTACCTTCTTCCAGATAATCTTTTAAAAATTGTTTGATGGTAGGAATTACATCCTGCCAGTCTTCCATATCGATGGTTTTAGTCAGCGTAACAAAATTGCTGGCTATAAAAACAGATTTAATAAAGGGGAAGGTAAACAGTTCCTGCGCCAAAGGAGAGGGTTTTGCAGTAGACTCATCGGCAAAATCAATGCTTTTGCCGGGGTAAAGCAATTTGTTGGCTACAAACTTCATGGTCTCCGGATTGGGAGTCATTTCTGTATATATACTTACAATGGTGTTTCCGGTCTTTATCATAACTACAAATTTTAAAACACAAAGATAACAAAAGGCGGTACTAAATGTTTACGAAAACAGGAAACTAAGCAGCTTTAACCATTTGTATAAAAAACTGCAGGCATCCCGTATAAAGATTTAAGTTTGTGAAATCAGGTGGTAACTAACCCTGTACAAAAAGCAACAGCTTCGTATATGAATCCTTTCATAAGCCAAAAGTTTAAATTCTATTCTTTTATTTCGATGGTGCTGCTGGTATTTGTACATGGCTATAATTTACAAAACGGTTACCTGCAACCGTTTACTGTTGTTGAGGAGCGGATGACAGTAACCAGTTTTACCGAGTATTTTTTGGCCAATGGATTGTTTCGTTTTCGGATCCCGATGCTGTTCATTATTTCGGGCTATCTGTTTGCCCTGCACGATGCCAAACCGCATGGCGAAAGGATGAAAAAAAGATTGCGTACCCTGGGGCTGCCTTATTTAATATGGAGTGCTGTTGCTTTGGTAATCACATATATATGGCAGCAGTTTCCGGTAACCGCACTGGCTGTACAACATGCACAGATAGATCAGCTGGGTGACAACCGGCCCTATTCCCAAATCGGTATTGGCGGTATTGTATTAAGGTGGATACTGGCACCCACCGCATTTCAGCTATGGTTTATCAGAAGCCTTTTGTTTTATAATGCCCTATATCCCTTATTACTAAAAGCAGTATTAAAAGTGCCAAAGATTTGGTTTGCAGTGGTAATATTTTTATGGGTCACCACATTTCCTATACCGCTGTTTGAAGGCGAAGGCATATTATTTTTTACTCTGGGAATATATATTCAGAAATTGAATTTTAATATTGAAAAAGCACCGCGATGGCTGAGTGTAAAAATATGGACGCCGGTGTTTATTTTTACTGCGGCACTAAAATCATGGCTGGCATTTCAGTTTGGCTGGACGCTGGTATCATTTATCAGCCTTTCTTTATTACATAAGCTTTGTGTATTTGGCGGACTGATAAGCATTTGGTATGGCTGTGATGCAGCAGTAAAATTTTTTATGAACCGCAAATGGTTTGTATGGCTGTCGGCTTTTGCCTTTATCATTTATGCACTGCATGTACCATTGGTAAACTACTGCACCCAACTTGTTTATAGCTATGGCAAAGAGCTGCCAAATCTTCGACTGATTACATTTTTAGTATTGCCTGTATTGATCAGTATTATTTGTGTGCTGTTCGGTGCTGCAATCAGACAACTATTCCCTAAAATTTATGGAGTAATAACAGGGGGAAGAGGGCTTGCTTAAAATAATCTGCGCCCTCCGCATCTCTGCGTGCAAATAAAAC
>JBAXET010000030.1:0-26070 GCA_037140275.1 Ferruginibacter sp.
GCCATGGATATGTTACGAGGTTCTTGATATACATTGTTTAAGGAATTTATCCAAACCTGATATTTTTGGAAAACCATGAATACATTTGAGCAGATTTTATTAAACCAAACTCACCAAAGTTGATTTTAAATTTGCTGCTCAATAAGAAACCCGTCAGTTTTTTATTTTAGATTTTAGTTTTTTAAGGTCACTTATAACCATTTCCTTAACTAATCCTGCTAAATTATATTTTGGAGTCCATCCCAATTTTTGCTTTGCCTTTGTTGCATCTCCAATTAATAATTCCACTTCTGTTGGACGGAAATATGCAGGGTCAACAGCCACAACTACCTTACCCACTGGCAATTGATAATCAGGGTTAGTACATGAAACAACTACAGCTTTTTCTTCTATATCCTCTCCAACAAAATTTAATACAATTCCTACTTCATTAAAAGCCATTCTTACAAACTCCCTTACGCTGGTGGTAATACCCGTTGCAATAACAAAGTCCTCAGGTTTTTCCTGTTGCAGTATCAGCCACATGGCTTCTACATAATCTTTTGCATGCCCCCAATCCCGCTGGGCATTTAAATTTCCTAAATATAATGTGTTCTGTTGGCCATGTGCAATTGCCGCTACTGCCATGGTAATTTTTCTGGTTACAAATGTTTCACCTCTTAAAGGGCTTTCATGGTTAAATAAAATTCCATTGCAGGCATACATACCATAAGCTTCTCTGTAGTTTACCACAATCCAATAGGCATATAATTTTGCTACAGCATAAGGGCTTCTTGGATAAAATGGGGTTGTTTCTCTTTGAGGTACTTCCTGAACCAACCCATATAATTCAGAGGTTGATGCCTGATAAATTCGGGTTTTTTTCTCCATGCCCAAAATACGTAATGCTTCCATCAGGCGCAGCGTTCCAATTCCATCGGCATTAGCTGTATATTCCGGTGTGTCAAAACTAACTTTTACATGACTCATTGCCGCTAGATTGTAAATTTCATCTGGCTGAGTTTCCTGTATAATACGGATCAGGTTGGTACTGTCTGTCATATCACCATAATGCATAACAAACCTTAGTTTGTTTTCATGCCTGTCCTGGTACAAATGATCAATTCTATCTGTATTAATTAGTGAAGAGCGTCTTTTAACGCCATGCACTTTATACCCTTTTTCTAAAAGTAATTCTGCAAGGTATGCACCGTCTTGTCCGGTTACACCAGTAATTAATGCGGTTTTCATTGTTTATATTTATTTGGGGAATACCTAATTTCAGGCCAGTAATGCCTGTTTTTGTTTGGTTAAAAAATCCTGGTAAGCTATTTTTAAACCGTCCTGAAGTAATGTTTTGTGATGCCAGCCTAAACCATGTAATTTAGATACATCCAGTAATTTTCTTGGTGTGCCGTCCGGTTTTGTTGTATCAAAAACCAATTCCCCTTCAAATTGAGTTACTTTTTTTACCAAAGATGCTAAATCACTGATACTTATATCTTCTCCGCAACCAATATTTACAATTTCTTTTTCATTATAATTATTCATCAAAAAACAACAGGCATCAGCAAGGTCATCTGCAAACAGAAATTCCCGTTTAGGACTACCTGTACCCCAAATAACTACTTCTTTTGAACCGGAAACTTTAGCTTCATGAAATCGCCTGATTAATGCTGGAAGTACATGAGAATTTTGAGGATGATAATTATCGTTAATGCCGTACAAATTAGTAGGCATAACACTTATAAAGTTGGCTCCGTATTGATCTCTGTAGCTTTCACACAACTTAATGCCTGCAATTTTTGCGATGGCATATGGTTCATTGGTCTGTTCTAAAGACCCGGTGAGTAAATATTCTTCCTTTATTGGTTGAGGAGCCATTTTAGGATAAATGCATGAACTTCCCAAAAACATCAATTTTTGAGCTCCGTTTGTATATGCTGCATGGATGATATTTGAGGCAATTAAAAGGTTATCATACAAGAAATCAGCACGATAAGTATTATTTGCAAAAATTCCTCCAACTTTAGCAGCTGCTAAAAAAACATAATCTGGTTTTTCAGTCTTAAAAAACAACTCTACATCAGCCTGATTGCGTAAATCCAGCTCTGCCGAGGATTTGCAGACTATATTAGAAAATCCCTGGACTGTAAGTTTTCTTAAAATCGCTGAACCAACCAAACCTTTGTGTCCGGCAATGTAAATTTTATCATCCAAATTCATCATGACTGTGCGAATGTATAGTTTTGTAAAAGAGAGCCTTCTTTAACAAAGATACCATCCTCTTTTAACTTGGCTACCATAGCATATCCTAACGATGGAAGATTGATTTTTATTGTTTTATTTTTAACTGCGAGTAAATTACCCTCGATTTCATACGAAGAACGATAAATACTGCGTTCCAGTACATTACTGTTAACCGTCAATTTTTCAAGTTCTATGTTCTGATAATCTTCAGTAAATTCTTTTAAAGCTGCAATTTCTGCATCATTAATAACTGCAGGCCTGCCTAACCAGTGTAATAAACTGATTACACCTTCGGACCGGGACAATAAAATAGCATCCTGCTCAGTAACATGTACAAAGACATAGGATTTAAACAAAGGCCTGTTTTGTACTTTGTTGCGCCATGATTTTGCGGTTTCAGTAGAAACTACAGGAATAAAGTTTTCTATTTTCTTTTTTACCAATAACGATGCAACCTTTTTTTCGCATTGCGGTTTTGTGTAAAGTACGTACCAATTTTTCTGCATAACCATCTTTTAAAATTAGAAATGTGCAGTTAATCGGATAATGGAGAATGTAGTTAGTCAGATATTTGGAAAAAGGGCAGTTATAGGATTTGAACCGTAAATATACGATAATTTATGGCTTCGCCAACCTCAATCACAACATAAAATGTATTGAGTTGCCATTTTTTTTCATTGGAATAGGAATTTTATTGATATTAATATACTTTTTTTGATTTTCCACCCCTGTCTTTATTGCCATATACATAATCATAGCCATAACCATAATTGTTTTTAAAAACCCCCCTTGTTTTTAACCCATTAAAAACTATGGCAGGATTAGTAATTGCGTTTATTTGATTAGACTCGTCAATTCTGTTTATGAGCCTTTTAGGAGTATAGTTATGCCTGATAACAAATAACGTAGCATCACAAAATTCAGATAAAATAAAAGCGTCTGTAACTAAAGCTGATGGAGATGTATCAATTACAACCACATCAAACTCATTGTCCAAATAATCAATAAGCAGCTTAATTTTCCCATTTGCTAACAGTTCTGTGGGATTTTCAGGCAGACTTCCGGCCGAAATAAAATACAGGTTTTCCTGTGTTTCAATTTTGTTGATTATTTCAACAGGTGTCTTTTCACCAGTTAAATATTCTGTAACCCCATTGTCAAAATTTACACTTAGATTTTTTGATTGTGTGGGATTATTTAAATCTAAATCAACCAATACAACTTTTTTACCTGTAAGAGAAAGGCTGATTGCCAGATTAGAAGCTACAAAACTTTTGCCTTCGCCAGAGATACTTGAGGTAATTAATATTTTTTTGTGTGTAGCGTCAACACCTAAAAATGACAATGAAATTCTAAGTTTTCTGAAAGCTTCTGCTATAAAACTTCTAGTGCCTTTAGCTATTACTAACGGAGAATCAGTTTTTTCATATGAAATTTCTCCAATCACGGGAATGAAAGTCATTTTTTCAATTTCATTCCGGTACATAATTTTTCCGTTAAATAAATCTTTTATAAGAATTACTCCAACAAACAAACAACCCCCAAAGACTAAGGCCAGTAAATAAATTAATTTCTTTTTTGGACTTACAGGATCTTTACCAGCTAATGCAGTATCAATAACTTTGCTACTTGATGAAATTGAAGCAAGGGTTAGTTCTGCCTCTTGCTTTTTCTGCAATAATAACTGATACAGATTGTTTTTTTGTTGCTGTTGACGGCTAATATCCACCAAAGCTCTTTCTTTTGCAGGAACAGTAAGTAATTTTGAATTAAAATTACTGCCAGTAGTATTGAGACTTCTTTTTGAAGTCTCAATACTAGATTGCTGCGTTCTAATATTGTTTAAAATTTCAGGCTTCAATTTGTTTATCTGCTCCTCAATTGCAAGAAGTTTTGGGTTTTTTTCACCGACTATTTTCTTTAGTTTATCATACTCTTGTTGCTGAGTGAAGAGCTGACTTGTTAAAGTTGTAAGAGTTGGGTCAGTTATTCCAAAGGCTGAAGGAACAAGAGCAGTCCCCTGATTTTCATTTGCTTTACTTGTAGCATACTTTTCAATTTGATCTAGAACTGCAGCCTGGTTATTTAATTCACCCATTTTTTGATCCACTGCTGCTGCCCCTTGTATCAGAACACTACTTTGCTCACTCATACTGATTGCATTGCTTCCAGATCTATAGTTTTGAATTTTCTTCTCTATAGAGTCCAAATCCTGACCTATAATAGCCAATTGTTCGTTTATAAATGCAAGCGCATTTTTTGATAGATTATTTTTGTCTTGTATTGATTCTTTTTCGTAAATATCAACAAGATTATTCAAAATGTTTATTGCTCTTTGAGGAATCGCATCTTTATAGCTTAAATCGACAAGCGAACTTGATCCACCTGTTACTATGAAGTCTTTTAACAGTTCTACAGCAACTTTGCTTGGTTTATAAAAAGAAAAATACAATTTTTTATCTGATTCGAAAGTTGGAATATAATTTGGGTTTGACAAAAACCTTAACACTCCATAATTTGTATTAACAAGCTGATTAATTGGAAATTTATCTTTCCCGTCTAATATAATAGTTGAATCAGTTTTATTGTATAGAAAATTAACTTCTTTAACTTCCTTAATAGAATCGGGATTTTTTGCTTCCACAATTACAGGAGATATCTCATATGCATCTCCTACTTTAACTTTGCCTTTTTGAGATAAAGGTGCATAAAGCGCTAATCGTTTTACTACATCTTCCATTAATGCTCTTGATTGCAAAACCCGGATTTCATTTTCCAGATTTTTTCTGGACTCAAAAAATCCTGCTGATTGTAATGATTCAGAACTATTGGTATTTTTTCTGTCATCCTTTATTAAAACAGATGCAAAAGCTGCATACATGGGAGTAGTATAGCGTAAGTAAACGTAAGCGCCTCCAACAGATAAAAAAACAAACAATAATAACAAAGGCCAATACGGTAAAAATTTTGCAATTAATTGTTCTAGTGAATTTGATTCATGCCTTTCTACTATTTCACCATAAGACTCATTGGCTGATTTCATTTTAAACACGATTTCGATTTATTTAATTAATTTATCAAATAGAACGAATAAGAAAGACAATCCTGTAAAAGCAAGTGGTAATACTTGTTGTTTTCGGCCTGATAATGCTACCCTGTCTTTGTTTGGCTCAACATATACCAAATCATTAGGTTTTAAATAATAAAATTCAGAATTCAAAAAATCACTTGAATTTATATCAATATGTCTGGTCTTTCTAATGCCATCCTCTTCTCTTACTAACAGAATATTTTCTCTTTTACCATATATAGTCAAATCTCCGGCCAAAGCCAGGGCCTTAACTAATGATATTTGCTCACTAGGAACAGTTATTACAGATGGGTGTCCTACTTCTCCTAAAACCGTAATTTCGAAATTCAAAAAACGTATTTCTATTAGCGGATCAACTAAAAGCTTTTTCGACAAGATCTGGTTGGTAATATTATCTTTTAGTTGCTTTTTTGTTAACCCAGCAACTTTAAGAATTCCCAGTGATGGTATTTCTATTTCTCCATCACGATTTACCAGGTACCCAGTACTTTTGGCATCAGCTGTAGGAGCCTTATTAAAATCGGCAGACGCCTCTCTGCTACGACTGCTAATTACAATATCAATAATATCCCCCTGTTGAAAAGGAGCTTCAATAATGCCGATTTTTTGCCTGTAAGTAGTGTCCTGTGCATTTTGAAAATATGCCACTTTGTTAGAGGTTGTGCAAGATGCACAAAGAAGTAAACAAACTACGGACGTAAAAAATAAAATTCTAGTTCCCATATTGCGTGATTTTAGAGTAAATACTTATTTATTTGTATTGACTGAGGGGGACGTGGCTATTACACCAAATATTGAATCATTGTGGTTTTGGCACGGATGGCGAATCTCAAATTAAGGTAAGCATATTGGCCAGGAGCCGATATGAGGTTGTAAAAATACTACAAAAATTATAATATCAAAATAAAAATTACTAATTCAAAGGAATTTTCAATTTTTATATTGACAATATTAATAATTTGATAACTTTAATTAATGCCAACACCATTCAAGTTCAAATAATCCACACAGTTTTATACATATTTTTATAAATCGTTTTATATTAACGAAATAAGTATTACAATATTGCAGCTTTACACAAGTAGTTTATTTGTATATTTAATTAAATCAAGTGCATGAAACACATATTATTACTATTTACATTGTTTTTTAGTACTCCATTATGGGCACAAACCATTCAGCAAAGAGACCCTGAAATTGAACAAATGGTTAAAGAAGTTTCACCAGATTCTTTGCAATCGTATATAAAAACTCTGGTAGCATTTGGTACCAGAAACACTTTAAGTAACGGCAGTTCGGCAAGCCGGGGAATTGGCGCAGCCAGAAACTGGGTACTTGGCAGATTTCAAAACATGCAAAAACAGGCAGCAGGACGCCTGACTGCTTTTATTGATACCACTACCTTACCACCAGATGGCAGAAGAGTTGACCGCAATGTACTTTTGGGAAATGTAGTAGCTACATTAAAAGGCACCGACCCCAACGACAAAAGGATTTTTATCATTAGTGGGCATTTGGATAATATGCGCAGCAGCCCAACAGACAGTACCGGTGATGCACCCGGAGCAAATGATGATGGCAGCGGAACTGCTGCTGTTATTGAATGTGCCAGGGTTATGAGCAAACATAGTTTTCCGGCTACCATAATTTTTGTTGCAGTAAGTGGTGAGGAGCAGGGTTTACTGGGAGCAAATTTTATGAGCGAAAAAGCAAAAAAAGAAAACTGGAATATTGAAGCTGTTTTAAATAATGATATTGTTGGTAGTAATAACAGTAATGAAACCAATATCATTGATAACACAAAAATCAGGGTATTCAGTGAGGGATTACCTGCTTTTGAAACAGAAAAAAATGCCGTTAATATCCGTATGCTGGGCTTGGAAAACGACGGAAAAGCACGTCAACTGGCCCGTTATGTAAAGGAAGTTGGCGAAAGATATGTAGATAACCTGCAGATTGTATTGATATACCGTAATGATCGTTTTTTACGTGGCGGCGATCATACCCCTTATGTTCAAAGAGGTTATGCTGCTGTTCGTTTTACAGAAATGAATGAGAATTATACCCGTCAGCACCAGAACATACGCACTGAAAACAATATTGCCTACGGCGATCTTGAAATGCATATCGACTATGAATACCTGCGGAAAAATACAGCTATGAATCTGGCTAACCTTGCAAATTTGGCCAAGGCTCCTGCTGTACCTGATTCTGTAAAAATGGATGTAAAAAAACTCAGCAACAGCTCCTACATCTTTTGGAATAAAGCAAAATCTGGTACTGTAAAAGGATATTATGTTCTTGTAAGAGAAACTACCAGTGCTTTCTGGCAAAAGAAAATTTTTACCACAGCTACTGCTGTTGTTTTGCCTTACAGTAAAGACAATTACTTTTTTGCCGTACAATCTGTAAATGAAACAGGCAACGAAAGCCTTCCGGTAGTGCCCGGAGTATCGGGCAGATAAATTATTTCGAAAAATTACGGGTGAAAAAACGCCCGATAGCCAGTACTATTATAATGGCCTATATCCAGCACCATACCGGATATTTTGCATAAGCTGCTTCAAAAAATAATGTAACCTTATCCATGGTGCTCATGGTTTTAATGAAACAGGTTGTCCAATGGTTACAATTTTCCCGTGCTTTGCCCTTAATACAGGCAGTACTGAATCTGCCTTTGCTGAATCTGTTTTATCTGAAGCATTTTGTGCTGATCCAGATAAAAACAAAAATAAAAGCAAGAGCAGTTTAATCATTTTTTTATACATACTAACCAACTTTATAGTCTCAACTTAACCATTTTTACAATTTCCGGAAATTAAAAAGCCGCCGGTTTTCCGGCGGCCTAACAAACCAACGACCCAACTCATTTTTTAACCTTACCGTCAATAAAAATTTCTCCGTTGCTGTTACACTTTAATTTCAATAACTGTCTGCTGTTAGAAATGTTTACAGAATACTTGGTCTGCCCTTCATAACTAATTTCTGTAACGGTATGAGCAGCTGTATAACCCGGATATTTATCTGCTATTGCCCTTGAAATACTTAAAGGCAGCTCACCGATGGCTATTGTACGGGAAATACCCAGTAATTCACCATTTTCATTATAAGCAGCATCCATATCTCTTGCCTCTAGTTTAAAATGGGCAAAATAAAAATCCTCATTTTTCTCCCAGGAAACATTCGACGCTCCGGTAAAGCTTTTTTCAAATGCAATTTTTACAGTTGGAGATACCTTTTCGGGGCCATTAACTGCAAATGCACTAGTGGCAAGCAGCAAACTAACTGCTGCAAAAACTGTTTGTAACTTTTTCATAACTATACTTTTTAGGTTTAAAAAAACTGCCTCATGGCTGGCAGCGGTTAACTATACCACAAAGCTATCTGCAATACCATTTATTATAAGCGGATAGTGACGAGATGCAGCCTGTTGAATGAAATAAAGTATGAATGGCAGATTAAACATACTGCCGGCTTTATAAAAAAATATAAAAATCAATGCCAGCGGAGCTTGTAGCGTATTTCATAATAAAAAATTAAAATTGGTGTTGGTAATGTTAAAAAGTAAATGCGGTTATAAAAAAGCTATGAACATTACAGTTATCTTTATAACACAACCACTTTGGTATGAATTATCTGGCTCATGCATATCTTTCTTTTAATTACCCCGACATTGTGGTGGGTAATATGATCAGTGATTTTATAAAAGGAAAAAAGCAGTTTGATTACACTCCTGCTATTCAAAAAGGGATCCGGCTGCACAGAGCTATTGATGAATTTACCGATACACATGAAGCCACACTGGAACTTAAAAAATACTTTAAACCTCAATACCGCTTGTATGCGGGTGCAATTGCTGATGTAGTGTACGATCATTTTCTGGCTAATGACAAATCTTTGTTTGCTTCTGATGAAGACCTTAAAGAATTTGCTGCCGGCACTTATTCCATATTACAATCTCATGCAGCGGAGCTCCCGGAAAAATTTCAGCAAATGTTGCCGTATATGATTGCACAAAACTGGCTTTGTAATTATAAAACCCGTTGGGGTTTACAAAAAAGTTTTGGGGGATTATCAAGGCGAGCCAGATATTTGCCAGAAACGGATATTGCTTTTGAAATTTTCAATCTTCATTATGATGCCATGCAGCAGATTTGCTCCCGATTCTATCCTGATGTTAAAATATTTGCCGCACATCATTTGAATAACAGTTTAAATTTTTGATTCATTTATCTTTGAAAAAAAAATTATGAAGAAACTCCTTGCATCACTGCTTGTATTCCTTTGTACAATTACTGCACTTTATGCACAAAGCAAATTGCCACCGGTAGATAAATCACCCATGGATATGAGTTATTATCCGAATGGTTACCCAGTATCCAAAATTCAGGATAAAGTAACTGAGGCACTGGCAGCAAGAGTAATTTACAGCAGGCCGCAAAAGAATGGCAGAACCATTTTTGGAGATTTGCTGGAATATGGAAAAGTATGGCGCATGGGTGCAAATGAAGCTACCGAGATTGAATTTTACCAAAATGTAAAAATCAATAATGTAAAAATCAAAAAAGGAAGATATACCATGTATTGCATTCCTTATGAGGATAAATGGACCATTATTATTAATAAAGAAACCGATACCTGGGGATCTTTTAAATACGACAGTAAAAAAGATATTGTACGAATGGATGTACCCGTGCAAAAGCAAACTGAAATTACAGATTCATTTGCCATGGCCTTTGAAAAAGCCACCACCGGTATTACCCTTACTATTGCCTGGGACGATGTAAAAGTATCTTTACCAATAGTTTTTTAACCCCGCTTACAATGAATCAAAAACTTTTTTTTCTTCCTGTGCTGTTTTGTTTTTTCCTTGCAGCCTGTAACAATATTACAGATGGTGGTGAGAATAATCGTAAACAACAGGTAATTGTGGCCCCCAATCCCTATGCAATTATAGACAAATCGCCATTAGATGTTAGCTATTATCCGGTTAACTACCCTATGCAGAAAATGGAAGGTAAAGATACGGCTAGCCTGGTTGCCAGAGTTTTTTACAGCCGCCCTCAAAAAAACGGAAGAAAGGTTTTTGGTAACGAGTTACCACCCCAATGCATACAGCAATATGGAACTTACTGGCGATTGGGCGCAAATGAATCAAGCGAGATTGAATTTTTTAAAGCCGTAAATATTGAAGGTCAAAACATACCAAAAGGCCGATATACCATTTATTGCATTCCTTTCGAAAATGAATGGACCGTAATTTTAAATAACAATCTTTATTCCTGGGGCCTGCATGTAGACAGTACAAAAGATTTTGCAAAAATAAAAATACCTGTTGCTAAAATGAATAAGCCCATTGAGTACTTTACAATGGTATTTCATAAATCAGCGGCAGGAGCCGATCTGATAATGACCTGGGACGATGTGAAAGCAGTATTGCCTGTTTCATTTAACTGATCTATATTTTATTTTAACCTGTGTCGCGCACTCAATTTTTTTATTGATATTTACAATATGTGCGGAATTGCAGGAATATTATCTACTTCTTCTGAATGCATACCTGAAAGACATTTAAAAAAAATGACTCAGGCCATTGCGCATCGCGGGCCCGATGGAGAAGGTGTATGGACTAATGATAAGCAAAATATTTTACTGGGCCACCGGCGTCTTTCCATTATTGATTTAAGCAGTGCAGCTGCCCAACCTATGCATTTAGCCAACCGCTATACCATTGTGCATAACGGTGAAATATATAATTATATAGAACTGAGAGAAATTCTTAAAGAAAAAGGATACCAATTTCAGTCTAATTCCGATACGGAAGTGATTTTAGCCGCATACGACTGCTGGAAAGAAAACTGCCTGACTCATTTTGACGGCATGTTTGCATTTGCCATATGGGATGAAAAAGAACAGCAACTTTTTGCAGCCAGAGACCGCTTTGGTGAAAAGCCTTTTTACTATTTTGAGAACGAATCCTATTTGTTTTTTGCCAGTGAAATGAAAGCCCTGTGGGCCATTGGTGTTGAAAAATGTATTGATGAGAAAATGTTGCTGAACTATCTGGCGCTTGGCTATGTCCAAAACTCGGCAGATAAAGAACAAACATTTTTTAATAATATCTGGTCACTGCCCCCCGCACATTTTTTCCAGTATAACCCTGCCAGCCGTAAACTAAGTGTAAAAAAATACTGGAAACTGGATAAGGAAATTAAAATAAATATCAGCACTGATGATGCGATAGAAAATTTTCAGGTATTGCTGAGCAATTCTGTAGAAAAAAGATTGAGAAGTGATGTATCTGTTGGAACAAGTTTAAGTGGCGGATTAGACAGTTCCGCCATTGCTGCAACTATTCAGCAAATAACACAGGGGCAAGCCGGTTTAAAAACATTTTCAGCAGTTTTTCCGGGATATGAAAAAAATGAATCAGACTTTATTGACTTAAATGCTGCTCATCTGCAAATTCAAAATTTTAAAACCCAGCCTACTGCAGATGGATTGATTAAAGATTTTGAAAAACTATGTTACCATCAGGAAGAGCCATTTTTTTCTTCAGGTATTTATGCACAGTTTAAAGTGTTTGAACTGGCACAACAGCAACAGGTAAAAGTATTGTTAGACGGACAAGGTGCAGATGAAATTTTAGCGGGTTATTTCAAATACATTCACTGGTTTATTCAGGAAGTGTTAAACAGAAATCACCTGGGCGCCGCACAAAGAGAATTAAAAGCTATGCGGCGCAATGAAATTCCGGTAATATGGTCGGTAAAAGATTATTTTGCTGCATATTTACCTATGCATGCTGCCATGCTGCTGGAAAGAAAAGAGTACCAGAAAACACAACAACACCCCGATATTACTGCCGAATTTTTAAGGGCTCAAAGAGGGAGAGAATGGGAAGGTATTCATAAACCTGTTGTTACCAAACTCAACGATATCCTGCATTTTAATACCGTAGAATTTGGTTTGGAAGAATTACTGCGCTATGCCGACAGAAACAGTATGGCTTTTGGAAGAGAAGTAAGGTTGCCTTTTCTGGATCACAAACTGGTGGAGTTTATTTTTTCTTTACCCTCCAATTTTAAGATTCATCATGGATGGACCAAATGGTTACTGCGTAAAGCCATGGATAAAAAATTACCTGATGCCATTGTATGGCGAAAAGATAAAGTAGGCTACGAACCTCCGCAGCAGCAATGGATGGAAAACAAAACCCTTCAGGAATATATGCAGGAAGCCAAAAGAAAATTAGTAAAACAGGGAATATTGGAACAAAGGATTCTTGATAAAAAAATAGAGCCCCGTACCGCAATTGCAGACAATAATTACGACTGGAGGTATTTATGTGCCGCACAATTATTCTAAAGTCCTGTTGTGAGTAAACTGCACAATTATCATTTAAAAATACTGTCAACAAAATCTGTTGTTCAGTATAATTTCTACACCTTTGCACTCTAAATCATTCAGAATGAAACTTGCTACTAAAGTAATTCATGCAGGCGCCACACCCGACCCAAGTACCGGCGCCATTATGACTCCGATATATCAAACCTCTACTTATGTTCAGGAAGCTCCAGGTGTAAATAAAGGATATGAATATGCCCGCAGCCAAAACCCTACCCGCAAAGCATTAGAAGACGCATTGGCCATTATTGAAAATGGTAAATATGCGCTGGCTTTCAGCAGTGGAGTGGCCGCTACAGATAGTGTTATGAAATTACTGAACCCCGGTGATGAAGTAATTGCAGCCAACGATATGTATGGTGGCAGCTACCGCCTGTTTACCAAAGTATGGGAACGGTACAATATCAAATTTATTTACGTTGATACCACTAACCCTGTTAATGTAAAAGCAGCAGTAACTGCCAATACTAAATTGATATGGGTAGAAACACCCACAAATCCATTAATGAATATTACCGATATTGAAGCTATTGCTGCAATTGCTAAAGAAGCAAAGGCATTGCTTTGTGTTGACAATACTTTTGCCTCCCCCTATTTACAAAATCCGTTAGACTGCGGTGCTGATATTGTAATGCACAGCGCTACAAAATATTTAGGCGGTCACAGCGATGTAATACAGGGTTGTTTAATGATGAATGACACTGAGCTGAGAGAAAAACTATATTTTATACAAAAAAGCTGCGGTGCTGTACCCGGTCCGCAGGATTGTTTTTTAGTTTTAAGAGGCATCAAAACTTTAGGGGTTCGTATGAAAGCGCATTGCGAAAACGGCATTGCCATCGCTCACTGGTTGCGCAATCATCCTAAAGTGGCAAAAGTATACTGGCCCGGTTTTGAAGATAATAAAGGCTATGCGATAGCCAAAAAACAAATGACCGGTTTTGGCGGCATGATCAGTTTTGAGTTAAAAGATGATAGCGTTGCAGCAGCAACTAAAGTATTATCATCCACACATTTATTTTCGTTAGCAGAAAGTTTGGGTGGTGTGGAAAGCCTGATCAATCATCCTGCAAGCATGACCCATGCATCTATTCCCAGAGAAGAAAGAATTAAAAACGGTTTAAGTGATGGATTAATAAGATTAAGTGTGGGTATTGAAGATGCAGATGATCTGATAGCCGATCTTAAGCAGGCCATTGGCTGATATTAATGGTTGATTTTTTCTATTTCTTTATCAGGCACCAGCCACATAATGGCAACAAAGAAAAATATGCCTACTGATATATAAGAATTGATCCAAGCCAGTCCTATTGCCGAAGAATAAAGAACAATACTGAACAACCCTTTACGTGCTTGTTTTTTCATTACCCCTTTTAAGTCAGGGTTTTCTTTATGACAGGCTGCAATGGTATTTTGCAATATGGTATAAGATATGCCACACAGCAGCAGTAATACTGCATAAATAGATACAGTTATTGGGGCAAATTCATTTTCTCCCATCCAGCCGGTAGCAAATGGCACCAGCGATAACCAGAACAATAAATTTAAATTACTGAGCATAATGCCAGAAGAAAAATGTTTTACCAAATGAAAAAGGTGATGATGATTACCCCAGTACACCCCTACAAATAAAAAACTCATTATATAACTTAACAACACAGGCAGTAAAGGTTTTACCGCTTCCCAGCTGGTGCCGTGAGGTGCTTTTAATTCTAAAACCATAATGGTGATAATAATAGCCAGCACACCATCGGTAAATGCCTCTAATCGATTCTTAGTCATGTTAGTTTCTTTAGCTACCAAATTTATCGGAAATAGAGCTTAATATTGAATCAGAATGCAAAAAGAATTAAAACTATTTTTAAACAAAAAAGTAAAACAATACAATCATCCCGATTTTATTGCCGCAGATCCGATTTGCATTCCGCATGCATTTACAAAAAAGCAGGATATTGAAATAGCAGGATTCTTTGCCGCCATCTTTGCCTGGGGTAACCGCACCACCATCATCAATAAAAGCAGGGAGCTGATGCAGCTGATGCATAATGCCCCCCATGATTTTGTATTAGGGCATACAAAAAAAGACCTGCAGCAGCTGGAGGGTTTTAAGCACCGTACTTTTAATACTACTGATCTTTTATACTGTATTGAATTCTTTAAATTTCACTATAGCACTAATGCATCTCTTGAAACAGCGTTTACAAAATGGATGCATAAAAAAGATACCTCTGTTGAAAATGGGTTAAATGGCTTTTATAATTATTTCTTTTCTTTACCGGATGTGCCCGAAAGAACAAGAAAGCATATTGCATCACCATTAAAAAATTCCTCCTGCAAAAGACTGAACATGTATCTGCGCTGGATGGTACGGAACGACAACAAAGGTGTTGATTTTGGCATTTGGAAAAATATTGCTCCCTCACAGCTGATCATACCTTTGGATGTTCATGTTACCAGAGTTGCCAAACAGCTGAATATTTTACAGGCAAAACAAGCCAACTGGCAGGCTGCAGTGGAACTGACGGAATATTTGCGTAATTTAGATAGGCAAGATCCGGTGAAGTACGATTTTGCATTATTCAGTATAGGTGTGCTGGAAAAACACTAATGGAACAAGCTACCGTCATACAAACTATTAATACTGATCTGGCTATTGCCTTACCCGAAAAAATGGGCAATGATGAATTAACAACTGCCCTTGCTGCCTATATCAACCAGTTAATTCAAACCGATTTTCAAAAACTGGTAGCCCTGTTGTACAGGATTGATGTACACGAAGAAAAATTAAAACACCTTTTAATTGATCATCCTGATGAGGACGCAGGAATAATAATTGCAACGCTCATAATTGAACGGACCCAACAAAAAATAAATTCTAAAAAACAATTTTATGACAAATTTTTTACAGATGACGTAGAGGAAAAATGGTAATTTTGTCATTCCTTATTTAGAAAGATCATGTTTCAAATAAATGAAGTTAAAGACAATGCAGCCGGCAATATATTCATCAGGGCATTTTATGCCTTTTACAAAAATGACCCCTCGTATATCATACCACTGGAGTCTGAAGTAAAAAAAATATTCGATCCAAAAAATAATTCCTTTTTTAAACATGGAGATTGTAACAGATGGATCTTATATAGAGATGGTAAGCCCGTTGGCCGAATTGCAGCTTTTATAAATTACCAAAAAACAACAGTAGCCGAAGTGCCTGCAGGTGGCGTTGGTTTTTTTGAATGCATTAACGATCAGGAAGCGGCAAATACATTATTTACTACTGCATTCAACTGGCTTAAAGCTAAAGGGATGCAGGCTGCAGAAGGTCCAATAAATTTTGGAGAGAATGACAGCTGGTGGGGATTACTGATACAGGGTTTCAGGCCACCTTCTATGAGTATGAATTATAATCCTCCTTATTTCCAGCAATTGTTTGAAAATTTCGGCTGGCAAAAGTCTTATGACCAACTTACCAATGTAATTGATCTGCGTAAACCTGTTCCGGAGAGGTTTACCAAAATAGCTGAATGGGTATCTAAAAAACCGGAATACCGTTTTGTGCATTTCAGTAAAAAAGAGTTCAGCCATTTTGCAGAAGATTTTAAAGATATTTATAATGACGCCTGGCGTGATTTTGAAAACTTTATTCCAATTGACTCCGGTTCAATTACAGATACCTTTAAACGCATGAAACCCATTCTGGATGAAAAGATCATCTGGTTTGCCTATCATAATAATGTGCCAGTAGCATTTGTACTTTGTTTGCCGGATACCAATCAGGTATTGCGATATGTAAAGGGCAAACTCAATCTTTGGGGGAAACTAAAATATTTATGGTACAGCAAAACCGTAAAAGTAGATCGTATCAGAGCAATTGTAATGGGTGTTAAACAAAAATACCAGCACAAGGGAATTGAAAGTGCATTGATCTATATATTAAAACAGGAAGTGGTGCCCCGAAATACTTTTATGGAAGTGGAACTGGCTTGGGTAGGAGACTTCAATACTAAAATGATGGACGTTCATGCCGCAACTGGTGCTCATTTGGAAAAAGTGCACCGCACTTATAAATTTAAGTTTGATAATTAAGCCATCTCTCTTTTTTGAAACATCAGCTCCTTTACTTTTTCGGTATCTTCTTTTTCTTTTTTAAGGTCGAACATGGTGCCAAATACATGATCCCATAACGTTGAGCTTACGCCAAAACCCATCTGCTCATTTCTATAATGGTGCAAATGATGATTACGCCATAATGGTTTCATCCATTTAAACGGCGGATTCCAGGCGTGAATGGCGTAATGCATAGTGCCATACATTAAATAGCCCAGCATAAAACCCGGAAAAAATGTAAATACATTTTCTTTTATTCCTGCTAAAGAGAATAATAAAAACAGGATAGAAAATATCACAGAAGCCAGTATTAAACTGGGTACAGGTGGCATAAACAATCTTTCTTTATCCCGCGGATACTCGTGGTGATTACCATGAATGAGGTAAACAAATTTCATTGCCCGCTCATTTTCTGCAATAAAATGAAAGGCAAAACGGTGAATACAATATTCAAAAAAAGACCAGAAGAACATTCCTCCCAAAAAAGTAAGTGAAATGTTTACAACCGAAAGATTTACAACTGTACCACTGTAGTATAACATAAAACTTATTACTGGAAGGTATATTCCCCAAATCACCAGAGGATGTGTTTTGGTGAGGTGCTCCAAATACTGGTTCCTGAACAAACGTGCCTGACCTTTATTATGGATTTTCTCAAACTTCATGATCTTTCTTTGTACTACAAAATTAGTACTTCAACTTAAAAAACAAAGACCAATTTATTAATTTAACTGCGGTTTAATTAGCTATTTTTGTCTGAACGATTTAAATAATTTTTTTTGAGTATAATAATACTGCTGTGTTTTTAGAAACACAACATGCATAAAAATAAACCCCCATTATGAAATTGGTAACATATGTAAAAGACGATCAGCATCAGCTGGCCATTTTAGTGAACGATAATTTATATGATACCGATGTTTTACACCCCGATCTTCCGGTTAGCATGTCGATGTTTTTAAACTACTGGGATGATATGTTACCGATTGCATTAGCTTGCGAAAGCCGTATTAAAGATGGCTTGGTCAGAAGCTCGCTGGCAATACCATTTCAGGGCAAAGCCATACTGGCTCCTGTTCCCCATCCTACCAGCTGCCGCGATGGTTATGCCTTTCGTCAGCATGTTGCCGCTGCAAGGCGTAACAGAAAAGTGGATATGATTCCCGAATTTGACCAATACCCCATTTTTTATTTCACCAATCATAACAGCATACAGGGCCCGGGAGAAATTCTTTGTATGCCCGACCATTTTGAAAAATTAGATTTTGAACTGGAGGCTGCCATTGTAATCAACCGCTCGGGCAGAAATATTACTGCGGCTGAAGCTGATGACTATATTGGGGGACTAATGATTATGAATGATATGAGCGCAAGACGTTTGCAAATGGAAGAAATGCTGCTTAATCTTGGTCCGGCTAAAGGAAAAGATTTTGCCACCGTAATTGGTCCTATGCTGGTTACATTAGATGAGCTGGAACATTTTGAAGTGCCCTGCAAAGAAGGTCATACCGGTAAAGCATGGAATTTAAATATGAAATGCAGTGTGAATGGGGTTCAGGTAAGTCAGGGAAATGTAAGTGATATGGACTGGACCTTTGCAGAAATTATTGAACGTTGCAGCTATGGTGTAACCCTATTTGCAGGTGATGTAATTGGGAGCGGAACTGTGGGAACTGGTTGCTTTTTAGAATTGAATGGCACCGGTAAACTGAACGATCCCAACTTTCAGGAACAATGGTTACAGGAAGGCGATATAGTGGAAATGGAAATTGATGGCTTAGGTATTTTAAGTAATACCATAGTAAAAGACGAAAGTGATTTTTCTATACTGGCGCTGAAAAAAAATTAATGCAATAATTCATCTGTTCTTTTAAAGGAATAGCCTTTTTGTTTAAGGTAGATGATGAGTTCGTTTAGCTGCTTATAAAATTTATCTGTCCGCTTAGGATCGGTACCGGTATGTACTAAAAGAATAAATCCATTTAACCCTTTAGTAAGCTCCATGTCAGTTATTGAATTATAAATTTCTGCTGAGCTCCTGTAATTTTTCATATCAGGAGTAGTGTAATCTGCAGTGCTTTTTGTGCCCGGAGTAAAATTTACAAGTTGCAGGTTTTGTTGATTTGTCCAGGCAGCAATGGAATCATTATACCACTCATAAGGCGGTAAAAAGTATCGGGCATTGGTTATCCCAAATTTTTTCATTGCAGCATAATTCAGTTGCAGGTCTTTAATAAATTCCTGTTTGGTTACAAGCAGACTGTCTCTTTTATTCCAGTCGGCATACAATAAATGTTTATTAGAATGCGGACCCAGATAATGCCCGTCTTTTTTTAATTGGGTAATAATATTTTTATTTGCAACAGCATTATAAAAGTCTCCTGTAAAAAAGAAAGATCCCTTTATATTTTGTTGCTTCAATGTGTTTGTTATAGTTGCTCCGCCGTCAGCAAACTCATGTGCTGTAAAAACAAGTGCAATATTTTTTTGTAACGTATCTCCCCTCACAATTGCACCGTGATTATAGCTAAATTTTTTATTTTCTTTTGAAACGGGTAATGCACTGTTTTCTTTTGCGGCCAGTAAATATATCAGCGATGCAGTACCATCCATGGTAGGTTCGTTGGTACTGTAATCGCCATAATCATCATGATACACCACCAAATCACTTTGAAAAGCGGCATATTCATCCGGCTGATATAAAGTAATGCCAATTAAATTATTGTAAATGCTTCCATAAACCGGTCCGTCTACCAAACCTCCATCAATAGGATAGTTTTAATATGCGTAAATGCAGAGTGCGGGTCAGTTGGATTATCACGGTTTTGTGGTAAGCCATAAACAAAACTTGTTCCCCATGGATTGCAGCCAAATAACCAGTCAAAATTAGACTGCTCCAGTGCTTCAAAGCTTTTGTCCTTACTTAAAGTTCGGTACCAATAACATTGCGTAGCGAAGGATGTGGTTAAATTATTACTGCACCAGATAAAAGGCACGCCCCTGTAAAAAGCATTCTCACTGGCTTTAGACCAAACTTTTTGTATTCCCTGTTTATAATAATCCAAAACAGTATCAGTATTATTCCAAAAATTTTTAATAAAATCTTTGTAGTAACCACCGGCAGGTCCGTATTTTTTTGTTTGCAATTGTTTTATCAGCTCATTGTGACCAACATTAACAAAGGGATACCATTGATAATGTTTGGCTGTATCTGCTCCAATCCATGGTGTAATCTTTTCTTTTTTTGCATAGTCCAATGCCTGCACCATATAATACCCGTTATCGGCTGAACCAGGTGTTTGATTGAGCATTGTATGAATAGCTGTTGCTGCCAGCTCCATATCATCTGTCCAGTTTTCTTCTGCATAAATATATGGCGAGCGCACAGACACCGTTTGTGTTACACCGGGCTTTTGTAAAGCATATTTATATGCCTGCATTGCTTTTTCGTAATAGCCAAAATGAGTATCATATTTTTTAAACAATGTATCGGTTACATATAATTGCTGCGACAGTGCAAATACACTGGCAAATTTTGCTGCTGTGGAACTGGTACCGGTAGTGGCATTCATAAATTTTCCCCGCTGTTGTGGTAATCCATTTATAAAATACACCGGCCTTTCGTAACCCTTTCCATAAAAGCTGTCTTCTTTGGGTATACGCATGCCCATATGGTCGCGGTCATCGCCCAGCTGATTGAACATGATATTTTCTGAGGGGAACATTTTCAATAACCAATTGATTCCCCATTTAGCTTCATCCAGCACATCAGGCAAATTATTTTTTCCATCTAAGCCATTCGCCAGTTTTGAGTCGTTAAACACTTTGGGGAAATCGCGGTAAGCCATCAGCAAATGATACGTTGCATTTGCAGAAGTGGTGGAATATTGCAGATAATCACTGGCATCGTGCCAGCCACCACTTACATCAAAATGTGTGCTGTCGGGCATGGGGCCATACAATGTGTATCCGTCATGTGTATGACAGCTGTCTTTTAAAAAAGGATTAAAGCCGCTGCGTTGCTGCCGCATATAACGCAGGCAAAAATCGGCTGCCCCTTTATACACATCATTATTAATATTAAATTCCGGCGACTGCACTCCCCCAGCAATAATGATATATCTACCGGGTGTTGTAAATTCTGTGAAAGATAGTCGCTGAGTTTGTTTAAACGGACCGTAAGCGCCAAATGCTTTGTCTGCCGTTTTTTTAAAGAAAATTTTTTTTGTTGTGGCATCAGCAATATAAAAATCTTTCAATGCCCGGTCTTGTACACTTCCCCAAACAGCAACTTTAATGCTTTCTGTAGTATATCCCAATAAATTAATTCTAATTACGGATGTGTCCTTTTGTGCCAATACGGTTGAGAGTTGCAGTATAGCTATACAACAAAACAGTACTTTTTTTATTGGCATATAATATTTTTTGAACAATGAATTTACAAAAAACAATACTATCCTTTTTATAAGTAATTTTATAGTCAATATTTAACATCATGAGAATTGTTCCGGGCGAAGTAAAAACAGCTGAATTACACAGTTATCTTTTAGGTGCGGTTTCGCCACGCCCCATTTGTTTTGCAAGTACCATGGATGCAGCCGGTATACCTAATCTGGCCCCCTTTAGCTTTTTTAATGTATTTGGCAGCAATCCCACCACACTCATTTTTTCTCCTTCCCGTAAGGTACGCGACAATACCCTTAAACATACTTTACTGAATATTATGGAAACAAAGGAAGTGGTAATCAATATGGTGAATTATGAAATGATGCACCAGATGAGCCTGAGCAGTTGCGAATTTCCCAAAGGAGTGGATGAATTTGAAAAATCTGGTTTCACCAAATTAGCTTCAGAAAAAGTAAAAGCTTACAGGGTAGCAGAAAGCCCTGTGCAGATTGAATGTAAAGTGCGTGATATTATTGAAACCGGTAAAGAAGGTGGTGCTGCTAACCTGATCATTTGTGAAGTGCTGGTGATGCATATCAACGATGCCGTTCTTGATGAAAAGCATCATATCGATCCCAATAAAATAGACCTGGTAGCCCGTATGGGTGGCGATTATTATTGCCGTGCCAGCGGCAATGCCGTATTTGAAGTTGCCAAGCCCAATATGCAGTTAGGTATTGGTGTGGATGCATTACCCGAAAGCATTCGCAACAGTGCAATACTCACCGGTAATAATTTGGGCCAACTGGCCAATGTACATGAAATGCCTTTTGTGGATGCCACATTTAATGATGACAAATTAAAAAGCATCATTCAATACTTTTCTATTAACCCCGATGAAATGGATACGGAGTTGCACCGTTATGCAAAAGAATTATTAGATCAGGGAAAAGTATATGAAGCCTGGCAGATTTTGCTGGCAGATTACCAGTAAACTTTATTTTAAGCCAAATCTGGCAGCATTTTTTTTTGCTTTGCATATGAAAAGATTCTAATCAGCATACCATCTATTCTATAAAATATAGAAATACAGGAGACGTCTACCTCAATAAAACAGTGTTCTTATTGAAACAGCTGCCAAAAAAATAATTCATTCCGCGAATTGGAGATAATAATTTAGCTATTGCAAATAGCTTATATAATGATTATATTTATTAAGGCTTGATCCTGCCCTGTGATTTTAATTCACCTTAAATCGCATTTATGAAAAGGATTCAACATTGTCTCCGGGTGATTTTGATATTATTTATTATGATCCCCATAATAATCAGTTGCCACAACTATTATAAGGCGGCTCCGGCAACCGGACTGAACAGTACAGAAAAAGCAGTGCTGGCAGACAGTCTGAAATTACAAAAAAGGTATTTTGTATTACGCAGCGGCAAGCAGGCATTTTACATGAACAATGTGGTATTGAGTGAAGATAAAAAATCGCTAACCTGTTCATTGGAGGTGCTGCCAGAAATTCATCAATTTCATCTTGCTAAAGGGCGTGGAGGGAAAATGCGATACCGGAAAAATGATTCCGATGAGAAACTTGTACTTAACGAAGTGCATTTTTATATCCCCACTGATAGCAGTACTGCTGTTGGAGCTTATTCATTACAATTGGATAAAGTAGAAAAAATAGAAGTCCTCGAAAAAGATGGCCCCCGTACAAGAAGCAGTTATATCATTGGTGCAATAGGATATACTATTGGCTCTCTGGCAGTAGTTGCAATTATAATTGCTGCTACCAAAAGCTCCTGCCCTTTTGTTAGTGCTTATGATGGTAATAATTTTTTGTTACAGGGAGAAATTTATGGTGGTGCCATTTATCCGCAGCTCGCACGGCATGATTATATGCCACTTCGGATGACCCCACTTCCGGACGGATCTTTACAAGTAAAGATCAGCAACGAATTGCATGAACGCCAGTATACCGATATAGCCGAACTGTGGGTAATTACACATAATAAAAACAGCCGGGTATTTGCAGATGAAAAAGGAAATTTATTTAGCATAAGCAAACCGCAATCCCTAACATCAGCAACACTTAATGAAAAGCAGGATGTAACTGAAGCACTTAAAAAAGAAGGGGATAATAATTTACTGCATATGGATGATACCACAGTAAATGCCAGCAACGAAGTAGTAATACAGTTCAATAAACCTGCAACTGCAACTAAAGCTAAACTTATACTGAGTTTAAAAAATTCTTATTTCCTCGATTTACTGTACGGCGAGCTCGCAAAAGGATTTGGCAAATACTATGGTACATACATTAAACAACAGCAGCGCAAACCTGCAGCGGAATTATTGCAATGGACAAAAGATCAGCGTATACCCCTGGAAGTAGCCGTGCAAACAAATTCCGGATGGAAAAAAATTACGTCTATCCCTACTATTGGCCCATTGGCCACCAGAAATATGATGTTACCTATTGATCTTTCAGGTATCAAAGGGCCGGTTACTGCAATAAAATTATCCAGCGGATTTATGTTTTGGGAAATTGATTATGCTGCTATAGATTATTCGGAAGATGAGCCATTTACTATAGAAAAAATTACAGCTGCAAAAGCCAGTGATGAATTAGGTAAAAATATTTTACCCGATCTGCAAAATGAAGATGGTCAGTACCTGGCGCAGCCCGAAATTGGCAATATGGCAACAATGGTATACAACACTGCTCCTTTAACCGATCAATCAAAAACACGGTCGTATATTTTGCATACCAAAGGCTATTATGAGCATATCAGGGATTTTAAAAATGCACCTGACTTTGGTTTTTTAAAGCAATTTAAAAATCCGGGAGCATTCCCTCAGTTTGGGATGCGCCTGTACAAAAAAATAAGTGCACAAAACCTGACTTCATTAGCCAGTACCAATTAATACTTCAATATTATTCAGCGGGTAAAATATTTTTTTATGGAAAGATTAATAGCTAATCAAAAAAAGGCGGAGGTGGGTAAAATATTTAATACCGAAGCTGTATTGCTGAATGTAAACAATCGTCAGGCGGGCAGTGCAGAAAAATATATGGTGAGAATGCTGATCAAAATACGATTATTTTATTTTGCTTTTACCATCATAAAAAATCCGGCCAAAGTTTTTAAAGTATTTAAGTCCCTGATTAAAATGAGAGATCTTGTTCAGGGAGGGCCACTTAAAAAAATGTATAAGGTAGCCGGTAAATATTATGTTGCCCAGTACAGGCCCGGCTGGCCTTCGAAAATTTATGATGATTTTATTAAGAGCGAATTAAGGCGGATGGCCAATCCGCAGCAAATTGAAAGCAGACTTACATTCATATTTTTTGCCATCACCCGAAAATGCCCTTTGCGCTGCGAGCATTGTTTTGAATGGGATAATCTTAATCAAAAAGAATCTTTTACAAAAGATGATTTATTTAAAGTAGTTGACCTGTATCAGAAAACTGGTGTTTCGCAATTTCACTTTAGTGGTGGCGAGCCGATGGTTCGTTTAAAAGATTTATTATCCTTGATTGCTCACGCCAGTAAAAAAAGTGAATGCTGGGTACTTACCTCCGGATTTAATTGCACTGCAGAAAATATAAAACTGTTAAAACAAGCAGGCTGCACAGGTATTGTGGTAAGTATGGATCATTATATCGCCGAACTGCATAACCTTTTCAGGGGAAATGATGCTTCTTTTGAGCATGCAGTTAATGCTGTTGCTGCCGCAAAGCAGGAAGGTCTGGTAGTATCTTTAAGCGTATGTGCTACCAAAGCGTTTATTGATGGCGGTCACCTGATGCCATATATGGATTTTGCAAAAAGTATGGGCGTTCAGTTTGTACAGGTGTTGGAACCTAAATCGGTTGGACATTACGAAGGTAAAAATGTACTGCTTGAAGAAAAACATATAGTGGCTCTGGAACAGATTTTTACAAGCATAAATCATTCCCTGGAGTACAAAGATTATCCAACGATTATGTACCACGGATATCATCAAAGAAGGATTGGTTGTTTTTCAGGAAGCAGGAGTATATATATAGATTCTGCAGGAGATGTAAATGCATGCCCGTTCTGTCATACCAAATCTTATAATATCATACAATTAGTAAGAAATAAAAAAAATGAATTACCGGCTAAAGGAAACACCTGTCCGGATTATGAAAAGGTTGTATGAGGAATAGCATTCATGTTCTTATACAAATTCATTTTTAATGACGCTTTAACTTTTACAGCAATAAGTATTTTCTAATTTTGCCAAATGAAAATATTATTGTTTGTACTCCTGATCCCTTCCCTTTGCCTTGCGCAACAAAACAACTACAGCAACCTTGCATTAGAAGGTGGTGGTGTACGCGGACTTGCCTATGCTGGTGTGTTTAGTGTTTTAGAAAAAAAAGGGATATTACAACAGATTGATAAAGTAGCGGGCACTTCTGCCGGAGCTATTGCAGGTTTACTGGTAAGTGTGGGCTATACTGCAAAAGAAATTGACAGTATAATGCAGGATTTACCTGTTCAACAATTTAATGATGGCAAAGGCGGGCTGTATGGTAAATACAAAAGGGTAAAACATGACTTTGGTATTTATGAAGGCAAAAGATTTGACCGCTGGTTGCAGCAACTGGTAAAGGATAAAACCGGTAAGCCCAACTTAACATTTGCCGAACTGCATCAACTGCATCTTAAAAATAATTTATATAAAGACCTATACTGTACCGGCACCAACCTGAGTAGGCAGCAGCTTGAAATTTTTTCTTTTGAACATACACCACAAATGCCCATTGCACTGGCTGTAAGAATCAGTGGTACTGTACCCTTGTATTTTGAACCGGT
>JBAXET010000031.1:0-25976 GCA_037140275.1 Ferruginibacter sp.
AATTGGTTAATTGGTTAATTGGTTAATTGGTTAATTGGTTAATTGGTTAATTGGTCGTGAAATTGGGAATGCAAGTTAAGGTATAATAAGCCATTGACTATTCACTATTCACCATTCACCATTCATCATTCACCACTCACCACTCACTTCTCCCTGTTCGCCTCGTACCAGCTGTCTATATCTAAGTCCTTACCATCTGCAGCTGCAGTGGCCAGTTCATCACAACGGTTATTAAAAGGATTTTCTGCATGGCCTTTTACCCAATGCATGGTAATGGAAAATGATTGTGCAACCTGATAATATTCTTTCCAGAGGTCGCTATTTTTTTTACCCCCTTTAAAATTGGTTTTTATCCAGGTATTCAGCCAGCCTTCTTTAATAGCACGAACCACATACTGACTGTCGGAGTAAATATGTACCGCTAATTCATTTTTTTTGATCAGTTTCAATGCTTCAATTACCGCCAGTAATTCCATACGGTTATTAGTGGTTAGCCTGAAGCCTTTGGATAATTCTTTGCGGTGCTGATTGTACATCAGTACCACACCATAGCCACCCGGACCCGGGTTTCCTCTTGCCGCCCCGTCAGTATATATTATTATGGTATTCAAGTATGTGTTGTTTATCCGCTAAGATAACTTACCGCTAACGAAGAAAAAATAATTTTGTAAAATGTACCGGCAGCATGTAAAAGCAATTACGGTCTTCTTGGTCTGCTGCAATAATTTTTATACAAAGAGCCCCAGTTATTATTGTTATTGTCATTGGGTAAACCTGTTGCAGTAAGCAGTGCATCCTGATCTGTGGCGTCATTTTTCCAAACCCATCCGCATACCGAAAGCCCTCTATTGTAAACGCTGTCTAAAAAAGATTGCGGATTCATTAATACACCCGCATTCATGGGGGCTGTTTCACCAAAAAATACAGGCAGGCTTTTTTGTTGTAATTGCTGCAGCCTGCTGCCCATGGTGGCGTTAGGTGCCAACAACCATTTTTCGTAAGCATGCACATCAAATACAATATTTTGGTTGCCTGATAAAAATGCACTGCCTTTATTGATCAGTACGCTTTCATCCTGTCCCTGTTCGGCACAGGGTACCAGTACGATATTATTATTTCCTGCGTTTCTTATTATAGCTACCATCTCATTCATATCATTCCACCAAATATCATCAGTATAGCCATCGGCTCTGTCGTAACGGTATGGCTCATTCCATACTTCCAGCCAAACATCCGGCTGATTTTTAAACTGCAGTGCCCATTGTTGCAAACTTGATTTGTAATTGCTCCACCAGCTTGTTAGGGTTGGCCTGGTGCCGGTAAATAACGTTGCAGCGGTACCGTCCCAGCCAAATGGACAAAAAATAGTGATGCGATTATTTTTCCTGTTACTGTCTACCACAACCTGCATGGGATGCAGATAGGCATTATTCGCATCGCGGATAACAGTTCCGGTTAAAGGCGTTTCTTTCATATTTCCTACAAACTCACGGGCAATATCTATTTGCCATTTGTTCATATCATTGCCACCTGCTCCAAAAACATGAAAAGCATTGGCGCCCATTAGTTGAACCGCAGTATTGTTCTTGTAAATTTTTGTTCCCGAAATACTAAACGGCAATACATTGTTTCCGGGATCTTTACTCTTTTTACAAGCTAATAAAAAGGAGGTTAAGCAAAGGCAATAAAATAATACTTTCTTCAATAGCCGCAATTGTATTGTATAAAATTTGTTTCAGGTTTTTATTCTTTCATCAGCATCAATGCTGCCATGGTTTCAATGCCATTCCATAAGTTTTGCAAACGAATGTTTTCATTTTCTGCATGCTGGTTATTATCATGATTGGCAATAGGGATGGAAATGGTAGTAGCATGCAGGTATTTTTCAAAAATAAATAAAGGCAGGCTGCCGCCCATGGTGGGTTGCAATACAATTTGCTCTTTGGTAGTGGATTTTACCACTGCAATTACTTTTTTTATAATGGGCAGATCCATTGGTGTGCGCTGTGCATTATACCCGTCATCTTTGGCAATCACTTTAATGATCTTGCTGTATTGTTTTCTTTCTGTATCAGTAGGTTCAGTAGTGGTTACAAAATAACCCTGTGCTTTAATATGGTCAATTATTTTTTGCTGTTGTTTTTTCCAGTCGTTGCCCATTACTAATCTCAGGTCAATTACTGCGTTTGCCGTGGTGGGTATTTGGTTTGATGCCAATTTGCCCACATTACCGCTCTGCATACCATTGATGTTTAAAGAGGGCAGGTTAATAGCTTGGCTTAAATTCAGCCCTTTCATTTCTGCATTGCTAATGCCCAATTCATTTTTCATTTGTTCATCCACTGCTGGCACTTCTTTCAATGCCTGTTTTTCCTGTGCAGTCAGTGGGGTTACATCATCATAAAATCCTTTAATGCTTACCCTACCTTCCTCATTTTTCATGGAAGCTAATAACTTAGCCATCATCATTGCAGGATTGGGTGCCCAGTTACCATAATGCCCGCTGTGTAATGGTCTTTTAGATGCATAGATAGTAAGGTCAATATGTGCATCACCCCTTACGCCAAAAAAGATTTGTTGCTTACCACTCTGGTGCACCGGTCCGTCGCAAATGATCCACAAATCACTTTGTAATAATTGTTTGTATTGCTGAAATATTTCGTGCAGGTGAGGGGAGCCTGCTTCTTCCTCACCTTCAAAAAAGAATTTAATATTGTAAGATGGCAAAGCACCTGTTTTTACAATGGCATCGTAAGCATTTAGTATGGATGCAATACCGGCTTTATCATCTGCAGCGCTTCTTGCATATATTCTCCATTGCGGTTGGTAGTTATTATCAACAGGAAAGGGAATGCTGCTGCCATTATGATCTATTGCATCGCTGTATAAAGCCGGAGTAAAAGGCTCCAATCCTTTTGCCCATTGTGCAGGGTTAACAGGCTGGCCATCGTAATGCGCATAAAATATCAATGTTTGTTTTGCACCCGGCACCATCACTTCGCCATACACTGCAGCAGGAGCTCCGGCAGTAAGCGGTTGCAGGAGTTGTACCTTACTGATGCCCCTTTTGGTCATCATTGCCATTATATATGCCGCTGTATTTTTTTGATTAATGGTATCAGCAGCCACATTGGGTATGGCAATAAAATTTTTGTACTCTGTAATAATGCGGTTGGCATTTTCAGCATTGTACTGCCTAATCTGAATTTGTGCGGGTGTTTGTGCATTCGTAAATTGCAGTAAACAAATACAAACTGTAAGGGCGAACCATTGCTTTTTCATGAAAATGATTTGATGGGAATATAAAAAGTATTAATTATCGATATTTATCTGAATGTACCAGTTATTATTTTCCATGATCTCCACTTCAACTTTTTCTACATGTAAATTTTTACCCGGCCCCGCGGTTTCAAAAGATAGAATGGCATGATAAGGAAATGAAACCCCTCTTAAAGTATAGCTGCTGCTCACATTGGATACAAATTCATTGTTCACCTGCTGATCAAACCTGCCCATGATATTTTGTATACTGATCAGTTTAGCTTTGGGCATGCTTACCATTTCCACATCGGAAGCGCCGGCAGTAATATTTTTTACATTGATAGAGATCTCGTTTTTTGTATTATCGAGTTTACGGATGCTTACATTAGTGATATTATTGGTAATGGCAGTAATGATATAAGGTTTTTCGTATTTGCCAATGAATTCATTTTTTTTCCAGTAGCCATTAACAATAATTACGGTATCAGTTTTAGATGAATCATATTTGTTTAAAATTCCCTTACCCTCAAACTGGCCATGCTTCCAGCCGCCTTCGTACCAGTCGCCATTTTTCCAGGTGTATTTTCCAATACCATCGGGGTAGCCATTTTTAAAATCGCCGGTATAGGTATCTGTACCTGTGGCAGTACCTTTTCCATTGGCTTTATCTTTTTTGCAATCGCCGGTATAAGTGCCTTGTAATGCGGGAATAATAACGGTGCAGGATTGGGCCCTGCTGTAAAAGGTGAAAAAAGACAATAACGTAAAAAGATACAAGATCCTCATATACTAAAGTTAATGAATAGCCTATTAACGTTGTAATTTGTATTCCCTGTTATCAAATGCTGAATAACAGGCTGCTGAATTTGGTAGCGGCTAAATGTACCTGTACTGTCCAGTCTTCTGCTGCTCCGCCATCGGCGCCATCTGAAATATATTTCAGGCAAAGAAATGGGATGCCTTCTTTCATAGCAACCAGCGCAAAAGCATAGGCTTCCATATCTACCACAGTATAACTTGTATCCAGATGATTCATTTCAAAACTGTCGCCGGTGCCGCAAACAGCTTCGGGCACACCTGTATAGTGAATGCCGTATTCCAGTAGCGGTGCAATGCCCGATAGTGGCGTTTCGTATAAAGCAAAACCCAATCCCCGCACATCCATATCGCGTTGTATGAATGCAGCACAGCAAACCACCTCACCTTTTGCAAAATAATTACTACCTGCCGAACCCAGATTTATAATGAGTTTTGGCTTTTGCAGCATAATGGCTTTACTAAGGGCATAGGCGGCATTCACTTTTCCTATTCCCGTAAAAATATGATTGCAATGAGCAAACTGATCTGCTGCTTCAGATTCCAGGGCAAAAACAAAAAGGGCTTGCTGTATTAATTCAGGTGTTAGTGTAAGGGTATTGTTCATGCTGCAATTTAAGTAGAGGTGATTAAATGGCTGTATTGATTGACAGATAAAATTTCAGTCATCACCTATACCTGAAATACACCCGTTTTAAATTCTGCTATCTCACTGTTATGGTCAGCCGCTGCAATACCTTCTGCAATCACCTGTCTTGTAGCAGCGGGATCAATAATTTCATCCACCCATAAACGTGCAGCAGCATAGTAGGGGGTGGTTTGACTATTATACCGGTCAATAATCTGGTTCAATATTTTTTGTTCGTCTTCAGCAGTAATTTCCTGTCCCTTACTTTTTAATGCAGCAACCTGTATCTGCATCAAAGTTTTGGCAGCTTGTTCTCCTCCCATCACAGCAATTTTAGCAGTAGGCCAAGCATAAATAAAACGCGGGTCGTAGGCTTTGCCGCACATGGCATAATTACCGGCACCATAACTGTTGCCCACTATGATGGTGATTTTGGGCACTACAGAATTGGCTACTGCATTCACCAGTTTGGCACCATCTTTTATAATACCGCTGTGCTCACTTCTGCTGCCCACCATAAAACCTGTAACATCCTGCAAAAACACCAGCGGAATTTTTTTCTGATTGCAGTTCATTATAAAACGGGCAGCTTTATCGGCACTGTCGTTATAGATTACGCCGCCCAATTGCATTTCACCTTTTTTACTTTTTACAATCAAGCGCTGATTGGCCACAATCCCCACGGCCCAACCTTCTATACGGGCATAGCCGCAAATAATCGTCTTGCCATAATCAGCTTTAAATTCATCAAAGCTTTCAGCATCGGTAATGCAGTCAATAATATTTTTCATATCATAAGGCCTGGTATTGCCTTCGCTCATGATGCCATAAATTGTTCCTGCTGCAGGCTTGGGGGCTACCGCTTTTATCCTGCTAAAACCGGCGCTTTGCGGTGCACCCAGTTTGCTCATGATCTTTTTTACCTGATCCAAACATGCTTCTTCTGTTTTAAATTTATAATCGGCAATACCGCTTAATGCATTATGCGTTTCTGCGCCACCAAGTGTTTCTGCATCAATATCTTCGCCAATGGCTGCCTTAACTAAATAAGGACCGGCTAAAAAAATAGATCCATTGCCTTCCACCATTAATGTTTCATCACTCATAATGGGCAGGTAGGCACCACCGGCTACACAGGCACCCATTACGGCTGCAATTTGTGTAATACCCATCGCACTCATTTTGGCATTGTTTCTAAACACTCTTCCAAAATGTTCTTTATCCGGAAAAATTTCATCCTGCATAGGAAGAAAAACACCTGCACTATCTACCAAATAAATGATGGGTAATTTATTCTCCATCGAAATTTCCTGCATGCGCAAATTCTTTTTTCCTGTAATAGGAAACCATGCGCCCGCTTTTACAGTTTGATCATTGGCTACAATAATGCATTGTCTGCCGCTTACATAACCAATACCGCTAACTGTGCCACCGGCCGGACAACCACCTTGTTCTTCATACATTTCAAAACCTGCAAAAGCACCCAGTTCAATAAAGGGTTTATCACTGTCGCACAAATACGCAATGCGCTCCCGCGGCGTGAGTTTATTTCTTTCTTTTTGTTTGGCTGCTGCTTTTTTACCACCGCCTTCATAAATTTTTTGGAGGTGCTGTTTGGTACGGCTCCAGGCAAGTTTAAGGGCGTCTTCGTTTTTGTTTGTTTGCAAGTCCATAGTTGAAATTAGTTGATGGTTGATGGTTGGTAGTTCATAGTTTATGGTTCATTGTTCATAGATTGTAGTCTTAGAGTACTGCACCCTTATCATTCGCGGCCATATGAACTATGAGCCATGATCAATTAACAATCGCCCAACAAAAGTATGAGTATTGCCCGTAACAACATAGTAAAAAAAGAGTTGCCTATTACTGTGGTAATCTTGGCAAAAGTGGACCGTTAAATATTTCTGCTTTGCATAAAGTAAAGCAATTTGAATGCTTTTTTCTATAGCTGTGGTGTAGATTAATAAATAAGTACTGAAATTTCGAATAGTAAAATTTAAAATTCGGAAGAAATTAACTGAAAGATACTATAAACTCAAAAAAAGGTTAATTGCCAGTTGATATTAAGTGCCACTGTAATTTATTGTAAAATAAATTTGAAGTATTAAATTTGGGAACTTGAATACTCAACCTTAACACATGACTACCGAAATTAACCGCATACTAAAACTCTATGCCGATCTGCAGCATGGGAATTGCTGGATTGGCAATAATTTTAAAGAAACATTACAGGGCATTGATGCTGCAAATGCAGCCCGATCCATTTCGCCGGAGGGTAACAGTATCTGGCAACTGACCAGCCATATTATATACTGGCGCAGTACTGTGGTGAACCGGCTAACGGGAACAGATAACCCACCACCATTTAAAGATTTTTTATTGCCTGATGAATTGAATGCCGCCGGCTGGAAACAGACCCTGCATGATTTTGAAAGTGCGTACCATGCATTACGCAATGCCATTCAGCATTTAAAAGACGAACAACTGGATAAGGTTTCGCCCAAACCCGGCCAGACTTACTACCAGCTCATTATGGGATGTTTGCAGCATGATGCCTACCATCTTGGGCAAATGATGCTACTGAAACAAAATGGTTAATAAACTTTTCGTTATTTAAAAGGTATACTGGCAAAAAATCAATAAACTTGCTTACCAAAACAACCAAAATTTACAAACTGCACTATGGCGGAAGTAAGCACTTTAAAACAACTCTCACAAATACTCAAGATCAGTATATCAACTGTATCCAGGGCACTCAAAGATCATCCTGATATTTCAGAAGAAACCAAACGCAAAGTTCGGGAGCTGGCAGAAGCGCTGGAATATGAACCCAACCGTCAGGCTATTAATCTGCGCAATAATACCAGTAATGTATTGGGTATTATGGTGCCTAACCTCGATAATTTTTTTTACGATGCCTTTACTTCAGCTGTAGAAGAAGAGGCAAGGCTTACGGGTTATTCTGTGCTGATTATGCAATCGGGTGAAAGCAGGGATATTGAAAATGCAAACCTTAAACTGCTGAAAAATAATTTAATTGCCGGCGTATTTGTATCCATCACCGGTGAAACAGATGATATCAGTGCCTTTTTAAAAATTCAAAATAAAAATATACCGGTTATATTTTTCGACCGCGTGCCGGATTATGAAGCCTGCAATAAAATTTGTTTAGCCGATAAAAAAGCAGCCGCTATGGTTGCTGATGTTTTAATTGCCAAAAAGAAAAAAAATATCCTGGCATTGTTCGGGCATCCTAAACTCACCATCTCTAAAAAAAGATTTGAGTCTTTCAACGATACTTTTAAAACCAAAGCTCCGGCTACAAAAATTCATAACGAGTTTCCTTTAAATACTGCTGAAGCTAAAGCGTACACGCTGGCTGCTTTAAAAAGCAAAAAAAAACCCGACACTATTTTTGGCATGGGCGATCTTATTTTAATTGGCGTTATGCAGGCGATACATGAACTTGGATTGCGTGTACCCGAAGATGTTGCCGTGATGTCGATTAGCAACGGGCTTATTCCCACTTTGTATAATCCTAAAATTACTTATGTGGAAACCAGTGGTTATAAATTGGGCAAACTGGCTTTCAGGCGAATGATGGAATGCCTGGCAGGTAGCACTTTTATGCAGGAACTTACGGTGGAGTCGGTGTTGGTGGAGGGGGGGAGTTTGTGAGTGGTGAGTAGTGAGTGGTGAGTAGTGAGTAGTGAGTAGTGAATAGTGAGTAGTGAATAGTGAGTAGTGAATAGTGAGTGATGAACAACCTACGAACTTGCTACAATGACTCAATGACCAATGACTCAGCCAGAATACTAAATAAGGAATAAGGAATGATGAATATCGAATGTGCGAATAACGAATGGTGAACAGCCTGCGAGAGGGTAACAATGACTTAATGACCAATGACTCAGTCAGAATACTGAACAAGGAACAAGGAACATGAAATGTTGAATATTGAAGGGACGGCCAGTATCCAGCATCCAGTATCCAGCATCAAGTATCCAGCATCCAGTATCCAGCATCCAATGAACAACCAACGATTGCTAACTATAAAAATTAACTCATGTCTAATTGGAAAATTAAACTTTCCCTTTTCTTAAATTATTTTGTTTTTGCCATCCTGCTGAATAGTGTGGGTACGGTAATCTTACTGGTACAAAAGAGCTTTGATGTAAGCAAGGCGCAGGTATCGGTGCTGGAGCCATTTAAAGATATGAGCATTGCACTGGTATCTTTTTTAGTTACTTCATTTATTACCCGCATAGGATATAAACGGGCCATGCTGATTGCTTTGGGCTTTGTTACGGTGGTTTGTTTTTTAATGCCCTACAGCAATAGCTTAATCATGATTGAACTGATGTTTGCAGCTATTGGTTCCAGTTTTGCATTAATCAAAATGTCGGCTTTTGGGTCAATAGGATTAATCACCAAAGATGACAAAGAGCATATCAGTTTCATGAATTTTTTGGAAGCATTTTTTGGGGTAGGGGTAGTAGTGAGCTATTTTATATTCCCTTTATTTATTGATAAAAATAATGAAGCTTCAAAATCCTGGCTGCAGGTATATAATTTATTAGGCAGTATGAGCCTGGTGGCTTTTCTGTTATTGCTGATTTCACCTTTAGATGAATCTGAAGCACATGTAGCAGCTTCAGGAGGTGTTTCAAAAGACTTTGTGAAAATGTTCAGATTGCTGGTGTTTCCATTGGTTATTGTTTTTATCCTGTGTGCTTTTTTTTATGTGTTGCTCGAACAAAGTATTATGAGTTGGCTACCCACATTTAATAAGGATGTATTAAAACTGAGTCAGGTATTAAGTATTCAGATGGCAAGTATATTAGCGGCGTCTATTGCTTTAGGCCGATTACTGGCAGGGATTGTACTGAAAAAATTGAACTGGATGATTGTATTGGTCAGTTGTTTGACACTTGCAGCTGTATTGGTGTATTTCGCAATGCCGGAGATACAAAATTTTATTGATACCTATAAAGGAAACGGAATTACCGAGTTAAAAGATGTTCCTGTAATTGCATATATATTTCCGTTAATCGGTTTATTACTTGCGCCAATTTATCCTGCAATCAATTCGGTAATATTAAGTTCCCTGCCCAAACCACAGCATGGTATGATGTCGGGCTTGATCATTTTCTTTTCAGCACTGGGCGGTTCAACAGGCTCTTTGATTACAGGAAATATTTTTCAACATTACGGTGGAAAGACTGCTTTCTATTTTTCACTGGTACCCATTGTGTTGCTTATTGTAGGTTTATTTATTTTTAACCGGCTCCATAATGCTATTAAAGCTATAAAACCTTAATGAATCTCTCTATGAAAAAAGCAGGTATGTTTTTTATAGAATCATTGCATTCTTTATATGAGGCGGTACAGTCTTCGGGTATTTATGCCGACAGTAAATATTTTGTGGATGCAGTGCCCAAGTATACAGTGGACAAAATTTTATCGGCCTATGCAGCCATAAAAGATGATGCGGCATTTGACCTTAAAAATTTTATAGCCACCAATTTTGAACTGCCGGCAGAAAAAGTATCTGACTACTCATCAGCACAAAAAAATATCAGCACGCATTTAAATGATCTGTGGGAAGAATTAAAGCGTACACCTGCGGCAGGTGGCGGCACTTTAATTCCTTTACCGTATGAATATATTGTACCCGGTGGCCGGTTCAGGGAAGTGTATTACTGGGACAGTTATTTTACCATGCTGGGTTTGCTCGTAAGCAAAAAAGTTTCGATGGTAGAAAATATGCTCGACAATTTTGCGTACCTCATCAATGAAGTAGGCTTTATTCCCAATGGTAACCGCACTTATTATCTCGGCCGTTCGCAGCCGCCATTTTTTGCCTTGATGGTGAATATATTGGCAGCAGAAAAAGGAGATGCCATCTTTTTAAAATACCAGTCGGCTATAGAAAAAGAATATCATTTCTGGATGAAGGGAGCGGAAGAGCTGAATGAAAAACATACTGCCATTGATCATGTGGTGATGCCCGGAGCCAATACAGTGATGAACCGTTACTGGGATGCACATGCTGCACCAAGGCCCGAAGCATTTGCTGAAGATATTCATATTGCAAAATCGGCTTCCAATAAACCCGAAATAGTGTACCGGCATATCAGGGCCGCAGCCGAATCGGGTTGGGATTTCAGCAGCCGCTGGTTTTCCAATGGAAGGGATATGGCTACCATTCAAACTACAGATCTTATTCCGGTAGATTTAAATTGCCTGATATTGTTTATGGAAGAAACCCTGCAGCATATTTATCAATTGCAAAATGACACAGCCAATGCTGCATTGTATACCATAAAAATTGAACAACGCAAACAGGCCATTCAGCAATATTGCTGGAACGAAAAAGAAGGCTGCTATTTTGATTACAATTTTGTTACACAACAGCAGGTGGTACATTTTAATTTGTCAACTGTATTTCCCTTGTTTTTTAATGTGGCTACCAAAGAACAGGCAGCAAAAGTTGCTGCTCTTATTCAGCAAAAATATTTACAACCCGGTGGTGTAGTTACTACTGTTTACAATACCGGACAGCAATGGGATGCGCCCAATGGTTGGGCACCTTTGCAATGGATGACCTATAAAGGATTAAAAAATTACGGATTTTCAACTCTTGCGGCACAGGTAAAAAATAACTGGCTGCAAAACTGCGAAAAAGTATTTGCAGAAACCGGCAAGATGATGGAAAAATACAATGTGATGGATACCGCAGTTACAGCGGGTGGAGGAGAGTATCCCAATCAGGATGGATTTGGCTGGACCAATGGCGTATATTTGAAAATGAAAGCCGAAGGATAATCTCATTTTAAGCAACCAGCATGTTCAAGCCAATTCAATTTGTTCTATTTTGTTGTTTATGCATTGCTGCTTCAACAGTGTTTGCACAACAGTCTATCTCTCTTAATACAGGCTGGCAATTCAGTGAGTATGGCTCCGGTAAATGGCATGCTGCACAAGTGCCCGGTACCGTACACACCGATTTACTCCGCAATAAACTGATATACGATCCCTATTACAGGGATAATGAAAAAGATCTGCAATGGATCGGCGAAAAAAACTGGGACTATAAAAAATTGTTCACCGTAAGCCCTGCGGTGTTACAACAAAAAAATATTGAGTTGGTATTTGATGGGCTGGATACTTATGCCTCCGTGTATTTAAATGGAGCATTGGTGCTGGACGCCAACAATATGTTCAGGCAATGGAAAGTGGACGTAAAAAAAATACTGAAACAAAATAATCTCTTACTCATTCGTTTTGCCTCAGCCAAAAATAAAGTGGATTCCATTGCTAAATCAAAGCTTCCCTTTGTGCTGCCCGACAATCCAAGAACTTATGCCCGCAAGGCACAATATCATTTTGGCTGGGATTGGGGCCCCGTTTTTATCACCTGCGGCATCTGGAAAAATGTATACCTGCAATCTTTTAATACAGCACCTGTTGAAAAAGCTTTTGTAAATCCCCGTAAAGTAGAGCTGGTACAGGATGCCGATAGTGCAGGTCGCAGTTTTTATTTTAAAATAGATGGCAAGCCCGTTTATATGAAGGGTGCTAATTATATCCCTTCGGATATGTTTGTTACCCGATTAAAAAAAGCGGACTACCGAAAAATATTGCAGAGCGCCAAAGATGCCAATATGAATATGCTGCGTGTTTGGGGCGGCGGTATTTATGAGGCTGATGATTTTTACGATCTCTGCGACGAAATGGGCATCTATATCTGGCAGGATTTTATGTTTGCCGGTGCCATGATTCCTCCCAATGATGACAATTTTATACAAAATGTAAAAGAAGAAATTAAATACCAGATCAAACGTTTACGTCACCATCCCTGTATTGTATTATGGAGCGGCAATAATGAAATTGATGAAGCCTGGCATAACTGGGGCTGGCAAACGCAGTTCAATTTGCATGGCGATGATTCTGCCAAAGTATGGAATGCCTATTCCCGTTTGTTTAAAGACAGTATTGCGGCATGGGTAAAAGAATATGATGGCACAAGACCTTACACAAGCACTTCGCCATTAAATGGATGGGGTAGGGCTAAAAGTTTTACCGAAGGCGATAGTCATTACTGGGGCGTTTGGTGGGGATTGAAAGACATTGAAGTATTTGAACGCAAAACAGGCCGCTTTGTAAGTGAATACGGCATGCAGGCAATGCCCAATTATCAAAGTATTGAACAAATTACCTTACCTAGTGACAGGTCTTTGTCTTCAGCAATCATTCAGTCGCATCAAAAAGCCAACAACGGTTTTGCAAAAATTCAACATTACCTGCAGCGCTATTTTTTAGATTCCAATAAAGTAAAGCAATTGGCGCTTGAAGATTATACTTACCTCACACAATGTTTACAGTATTATAGTTTTAAAAACAGCATTGCCATTCACCGAAGCAAGCAGCCTTATAATATGGGCACTTTGTTATGGCAGTTAAATGATTGCTGGCCTGTGGCCAGTTGGAGCATCACCGATTACAGCCGCCAACCGAAAGCGGCCTGGTATGCCGTAAAAGAAGCGTACAGAGATGATGTACAACCAACAAGAGATTCGGTTGCACCAAAAGATTTGCATTTGCAAAAACCGGTATTTACTATTCAGCCCGAAGGGGATAGTAATTTCAGCATTACCTGTACTGTTGATGCTAAATATGTTTATTTGTACAAGCAAAACAGTGTCTTTGATATCAGCGATAATTATTTTGATTTAAAAGCCGGACAGAAAAAAAAGTTGTATGTAAAACACCGGTATTTTATTCCAAAAGAAATACCCTCTATTCGGATCAAATCGCTGTATGATATCAGCAGTAAATAATGGACTACTAAGTTTAACGCATTAAATGACTATAATGAAACAAGGATTGAAATGGGTACTGGTGCTTTTTATGTTGCAGCAAACTGCAACTGCACAAACTAATTATGCAGCATTGGTAAATCCCTTTATCGGCACAGGCGGGCATGGACATACCTATCCCGGTGCTACCATGCCTTTTGGTATGATGCAGTTAAGTCCGGATACAAGATTGGAAGGCTGGGATGGTTGCGGCGGATACCATTATTCTGATTCCATGATGTACGGTTTTTCGCATACGCATTTAAGTGGTACCGGTATTGCCGATTACTGCGATGTACTGGTAATGCCTTTTACCGGAAAAGTGCAATGGAAAAACTCCGACTATGCGTCTCCATTTTCGCACAAGAATGAAAAAGCGAGTCCGGGGTATTATGAAGTACTGCTGCAAAAAGGAAATATCAAAGCCGCACTCTCCACTTCATTTCGTTCGGGTATGCATTCGTATACTTTTGATGCCAATACTACCGAAGGAAAAATATTACTCGATCTGCAACACCGCGATGCGGTACTGGAATCCTCAATTGAAATAGTAAATGCACACGAAATAAGAGGCATGCGCCGCAGCAGGTCATGGGCTTCCAATCAGTACCTGTATTTTTATATGCGTTTTGAAAAACCAATAAAAGATTATGGTATTGCATTGAATGATGTTTTGCAAAGCGGCATCACCAAAACCGGCGGAACAAATATCAAAGCTTTTTTCAGTTTTGATGTAACCAATAAAAAACCCCTGCTGGTTAAAGTGGGTATCTCCGGAGTAAGCATGGATAATGCTAAACAAAATCTGGATACAGAAATTACCGACTGGAATTTTACCACAGTAAAAAATAAAGCCACCAAAGAGTGGAATAAAGAACTGGGTAAAATTGAAATCAAAGGCGGTGCGAAAGACCAGCAGATCGCTTTTTATTCTGCACTCTATCATACCATGGTGAGTCCGAATATTTATACCGATGTAAATGGCGAATTCCGTGGTACAGATAAACAGGTGCACAAGGCTGATGGCTTTACCAATTACTCTGTATTTTCTTTATGGGATACGCATCGGGCATTGCATCCTTTAATGAGCATCATTAACCGCAAGCGTACCGGCGACTGGATCAATACTTTTTTAGCGCAATACAAATATGGCGGCATGCTGCCTGTTTGGGAATTGAGCGGCAACGAAACCTATTGCATGATCGGCTACCATTCCGTTTCTGTTATTGCAGATGCCTATCAAAAAGGCATTCGAAATTTTGATCAGGCACTGGCATTAAAAGCCATGACGGATTATGCCGAAAGCAACAGGTTTAGTTTAAACGTATATGCCAAACAGGGGTTTTTAGCCAATGATATCGAAAATGAAAGTGCATCCAAAACGATGGAGTACGCCTATGACGATTGGTGCATTTCGCAATTTGCCAAATGGACGGGTAATGAAGAAGTATATAAACGTTATGCCAAACGTTCATTGAACTACCGTAATCTTTTTGATCCTTCTACTTTCCATATCCGTGGTAAAGTGCATGGCTTCTGGTATTCGCCATTTGATGCCACTGAAGTAAATAATTTTTTTACCGAAGGCAATTCATGGCATTATTCTTTTTCTGCGCAGCAGGATATTGACGGCCTGATAAAATTATATGGCGGCAAAGAAAATTTTATTGGCAAGCTGAACGAATTATTTACCACCACCAAACAACTGAGTGGAAGAGATCAGTCGGATGTTACCGGGTTAATAGGGCAATATGCACATGGCAACGAACCCAGTCATCATATGGCTTACCTGTTTAATTATGGCGGACAGCCCTGGCGCACACAGGAGATAGTGCATAAAATTTGTACAGAATTTTATCCCAATAATCCCGATGGATTAATTGGTAACGAAGATTGCGGGCAAATGAGTGCATGGTTTGTATTGAGTGCTATGGGTATATATGAAGTAACTCCCGGAAGTGGTGATTATGTTTTTGGTACGCCTTTATTTGATGAGGTAAAAATCAATTTGGAAAACGGAAAATCTTTTTCCATAAAAACAAAAAACAGAACGGCGAATAATTTTTATATACAAAATGCCTGGTTGAATAAAAAGCCACATGCCGCCTCCTTTATTAAAAACACGGATATTGAAAATGGCGGAGAGTTATTATTTGACATGAGCAACCAGCCAAACAAACAAAGATGCGCTACTAATGAAAATATGCCGCATTCATTTGTTGATGATGCCAATTTTTTAGCGGTGCCTTTTCTGGATATGAGCGACAATAAATTTAAAACCACACTGGATGTGGTGATCAAACATTTTGATCCTGCTGCAGCTATTTATTACAGCATTCAGGCAAAGGGGGAAAGTAAGTCTGCATACATGCGCTATACAAAACCCTTTACTCTGGATAAAACAGCCGACGTATTTTTTTATGCTGAAAATAACGGCAATACAACTGCAGAAGTAATGCAGCAATTTTATCTGGTGCCTACCGATCGCAGCATTGATGTAATCAGTGCCGTGCATCCGATGTACACTGCCGGTGGTAAAGATGCATTGATAGATGGTATTATCGGTACCGCCAACTGGAAAACGGGTGCATGGCAGAGTTATTACGCCAAAGATTTTGAAGCGGTGATCGATCTTAAATCAAGCAAACCGGTTTCTTATGTTGCCATTCATGTATTGCAGGATGTGGGTCCCTGGATCATCTTTCCCAAAGAAGTGATATTTGAAACCAGTGAAGATGGTAAAAATTTTCAGCCATTGGCTACAGTGACCAATACCATTTTAAAAGATGTTTCGGGTCCGGTAGTGCAGGAGTTGGGGCAGAAAGTAACAGCTACCGCAAGGTATATTAAAGTAAAAGCCGTTACAGGCGGAGCATTACCTGCCACACATGAATCTGCAGGTTCACCTTCTCATATTTTTATTGATGAAGTCATTATAAAATAAATCAGTTTGATCATCTTAATACTACCATTATGTTTGTTAAATCTTTTTTTACAGTATGTATGCTGCTGGGTTCAGCAATGCTTCATGCACAGCAACAGCCTTCCATCATTCCCCAACCGGTTGAAATAAAAATGCAGGAAGGCGTTTTTGTAATTGATCAATCAACAGCCATTCGTTATACTGCGGCACAGACTGTGTTAAAACCTGCGGTTGATTTTTTTGCTGCTGTCATCAAATCTGTTTCGGGATCCACACTGCCGGTAAATAAACCCGCCAAAAAAACAATTGAACTGATACTCGAAAAAAATGCCGGCATACCCGATGAAGGCTACCGCTTACAGGTAAGCGCAACTGGAGCTGTTATAAGAGCCACCAGTTATGGCGGCATTTTCTATGGCATGCAGTCATTATTACAAACCCTGCCGCAAACACGCAGCAATGCAGCATTGCAGGTGCCCTGTATGGACATTACAGATTACCCGCAGTTTAAATGGAGGGGCATGCACTTGGATGTAAGCCGCCATTTTTTTGCTGCTGAAGTAGTAAAAGAATATATCAACCTGATGGCGTCATACAAGATGAATACTTTTCACTGGCACCTGGTAGATGATCAGGGCTGGCGCATTGAAATAAAAAAATATCCCAACCTTACTGCAACAGGAGCGTGGAGAGTTGACCAGACTGATAAGGTTTGGGGCAGCAGGCCACAGGCGCAAGCCGGAGAAGCGGCTACCTATGGGGGTTACTATACACAGGAACAGTTGAAAGAAATTGTAGCTTATGCCAAAGCCAGAAATATTACCATCGTTCCCGAGATTGAAATGCCCGGGCATGTGGCATCAGCCATTGCCTCTTATCCGCAGCTGAGTTGTACACAGCTACCGCAGCTGCCTTTAACCGGAGGCAATTATACTAATGTGTCATCTAATTATTGCGCCGGTAATGAACAGGTATTTACTTTTATACAGGATGTGCTGACTGAAGTGATGGCCATCTTCCCTTCTCCATATATCCATATCGGTGGCGATGAAGTAGATAAGGGCCCCTGGAAATTATGTGCCCGTTGTCAGGACAGGATAAAAAAAGAGGGGCTTAAAAACGAAGACGAATTACAGAGTTATTTTATTAAACGCATCGAAAAATTTATTGTCAGCAAAAAGCGCAAGCTGATAGGCTGGGATGAAATACTGGAAGGCGGTCTGGCCCCCGAAGCAGCAGTAATGAGCTGGCGCGGCGAGAGTGGTGGCATTGAAGCCGCTAAAATGAATCATTATGTAGTGATGACGCCGGGCACGCCCTGTTATTTTGATCACTATCAGGCTGGGCCTGAGGGAGAGCCATTGGCGATTGGTGGATTTAACACCGTTAAAAAAGTATACGAGTACCAGCCCATACCTAAAGAATTAAATGCTGCTGAAGCCAAATATGTATTGGGTGCACAGGGCAATGTGTGGACAGAATTTATTTCCACCACCGAACACCTGGAGTATATGGTATTGCCCCGCATGCTGGCATTGTCTGAATCCCTATGGTCGCCTGCCGCAAATAATAACTGGGAGGATTTTTATACACGCCTGCAATATCATTTCAGGGGATTTGAACAAAAGGGACTCCATTATTCACCGGGTAATTTTACCGTGAGTCTTAAGCCGGTTTCCAATAGTGGAAAATTACAGGTGGAGCTTTCTTCCGAAATGCCTGCTGCTGCCATTTATTATACTACAGATGGAACGGTGCCCACATTGTCTGTAAATAAATATATGCAGCCCATTGCTATTGAAACCTCGCAAACCATTAAAGCAGTTTCGGTATTGAATGGTAAAATAATGAACCTGGTTCCGGCAGAGCAATCTTTTTCTATGCATAAAGCCATTGGCAGTAATGTGCAGTATACCATTGCACCTTCAAAATATTATCCTGCTGATGGCATCAATTCTTTAACCGACGGCGTACGCGGCAATTTTTCCACCGGCAAGTACTGGCATGGCTTTAGTAAAGACAATCTGATCGCCACTGTTGATCTGGGTATCGAAAAAAATATCAGCCAGATTGCATTAGGCTGTTTGCAGAGTTACAGAAGTTGGATCTTCTTACCCCAATCGGTGCAATTTGAAATTTCAACCGATGGTAAAAATTTCATCAGCGCAGGTACAGTAGTCAATGATATTGCCACCACAGTAACTGCACCCACCATTAAAAATTTTATGGTAAAATTTGCGGCTGTCAATGCCCGTTATGTTAGGGTAACAGCCATTACGCTCGACGCTTGTCCTAAGGGGCATCCGGGCGAAGGCAAGCCGGCCTGGACATTTGCTGATGAAATTGTAGTGGAGTAAATTTTTCCCGGAAGGAGATGGTATTTTTAGATAACGATAAATAAAAAATATGAAACAGAAATTGCTTGTTGTTTTTTTAGTTTGTGCAGTAACATTGATTGCGCAGGCGCAGACCTATACACCCTCTGCAGAAAATCTGGAATCAAGAAAAGAGTTTCAGGATAATAAATTTGGCATGTTTATTCATTGGGGCGCTTCCAGTGTATTAGGCAATGGAGAGTGGGTGATGAATAACCGCAATATTCGTGTGCCCGAATATAGCAGACTGATCAATATTTTTAATCCGCAAAATTTTGATGCCAAAAAATGGGTAGCCATTGCAAAAGCAGGCGGCATGAAGTACATCACTTTTATTACAAGGCATCATGATGGCTTTAGCAATTTTGATACCAAGCAATCCGACTGGAAAATAACCAATACCCCTTATGGTAAAGATGCCTTTAAACAACTGGCAGATGAATGTCATAAACAGGGCATGAAATTGTTTTGCTATTATTCTTTACTGGATTGGTACCGCAGCGATTATCAGTACGAGACAGGTAAAACCGGTAAAGGAACCGGCAGAACGGAGAAAAGTAATTGGGATAGTTATATCCGATTTATGAAAGGGCAGCTAACAGAGTTGTTAACCAATTACGGTGAGATATCAGGCATCTGGTTCGACGGGCACTGGGACCAGCTGGATAATGATGTTGACAAAACATTGCAGTCAAAAGTAAACTGGCATTACGATGAAATATACACACTCATTCATCAGTTGCAGCCTAAATGTTTAATCAGTAATAACCATCATTTAACCCCCATTGCCGGAGAAGATTTTCAGGCATTTGAAAAAGATTTGCCCGGCCATAATACCACAGGATTTGGTGGTGCCTCCATTTCTGAACTGCCCTTAGAAACCTGCGAAACCATGAACGACAGCTGGGGATTTAATATCACCGACAGAAATTATAAATCAGTAAAAAGGCTGATTCAATATATGGTAAGTGCAGCCGGAGTGAATGCCAATTTTTTATTGAATGTGGGTCCAATGCCTGATGGCACTATTCAGCCTGAATTTGCAGATACCTTAAAAGCGGTGGGCAACTGGCTGGCTAAAAATGGCGAAACCATTTATGGCACCCGTGGCAATATTATTCCTCAAAAAGAATGGGGCACCATTACACAAAAGGGTAAAGCCAATTACCTGCACCTGATGCACAGCACCGAAAATCCGGCTTATATTTTTATTCCTGAACTGAAACAGAAAATTACTAAAGCAATTTTGTTTGCCGGAAAAACGGATGTGAAATTTAAGCAGCTGCCCGAAGGCACATTTATTTATTTAGAGGGCATTGTGCCCGATGAAATTGATACCATCATTCAGTTGGATTTAAAATAAAAATAATGGGGCAGAAGAAATTATGTTCTGTATTTTTCGGTACTTTATTTTCTGATACATTCCATAGGAAAATCGTTCTTATTAAAATGATGAACATGAGCATACCACATAAAATGAAGCAGCTGATTTGTATTTGTTTACTCTGCTGTACTGCAGGTATTGCAGCAGCACAGGAGCAAAACGAATATTTTCCTGATCCCGATCCGCGGATAACACATCGTTTAGAAGAATGGAAAGACCTTAAGTTTGGTTTGCTCATGCACTGGGGTACCTACAGCCAGTGGGGCATTGTGGAAAGCTGGAGCATTTGTCCCGAAGATGTGGGCTGGGCTACAGGTGCCCGTAAAGCCGGCATTGCACCCAATGATTATGCAGGCTATAAAAAGGCTTACGAAAATTTGAAGACCACATTCAATCCGGTAAAATTCAATCCCGAAAAATGGGCGGCTGCCGCCAAAGCTGCGGGTATGAAGTATATGGTATTTACCACCAAGCACCATGATGGTTTTTGCATGTTCGATTCAAAATATACCAACTATAAAATTACGGATAGTGCTTGTCCCTTTTCAGCAAATCCAAGAAGTAATATCACCAAAGAAATTTTCAATGCCTTTAGAAAAGAAGGGTTGTGGACCGGCGCATATTTTTCCAAGCCCGACTGGAATGTAGATTCGTACTGGTGGAAACAATTTCCGCCGGCTGACAGAAACTGTAATTATGATGTGGTGAAGTATCCCGAGATGTGGAAGAAATATGTTGACTTTACCCATAACCAGATTAATGAACTGATGAGTGATTACGGCAAGATTGATGTATTGTGGTTAGATGGTGGCTGGGTGCGAAAAACATCTGATGAAGAAGTGGCCAAGTACCTGGTGGAAAAAACAGATGGCATAAGATCGGCACGCAATCCGCAGAATCAGGATATTGATATTGCCCGGCTGGCTAAAGAAGCCAGAAGCAAACAGCCCGATGTACTGGTGGTAGACAGGGCTTGTGCCGGCCCTTATCAAAACTATCTTACGCCCGAGCAGCATATCCCCGAAACCGGATTATCCTATCCCTGGGAAACCTGTATGACCATGGGCAACAGCTGGAGCTATGTACCCAATGATGTGTACAAGCCCGCAGAGGAGATTGTAAAAAAATTGGTAGACATCGTAAGCAAGGGCGGTAATTATCTACTGAATATCGGCCCCGGCCCCGATGGAGAATTAGACCCCAATGCCTATCAGCGCTTAGAAGAAATAGGCACCTGGATAAAAACAAACGGCGAAGCCATTTACGGCAGCCGCATGTTTACCGTATTCAGTGAGGGCGATAATATCCGCTTTACCCAATCAAAAGACGGGCATACCAAATACATTTTCTTTTTCGATTTCCCGAAAGATAAAATTGTACTCAGCAAAATACCATTTGCAAAAAATGCCAAGCTGCAGTTGCTGGGCAGTACTAAAAAAATTAATTGGAAGCCCGTAGAAAAAGGAGTGGAGCTGTCCATACCGGCAGCGTTAAAGGCAGTGAGTAATTATGTTTGGGTGGTAAAAGTAGTGGAGTAATATCTACTTTGGGGGAGATAGGTTTATTTTCCATATGGTTAGTGAAGACAGGAAGTAGGGCGCAGAGTAATTATGTTTCATATCGAATTAGTCAGGTTTATCCTGACAATTACACTATAAAATATAATTTTAACCAACTTGTCAATATTATTATATATCTTTCATATCACATTAGTCAGGATAAACCTGACAATCTAACTATGAAACATAAATATATTTCTACACAGTCAAATGAATTGCTGTCATATTTCAACGGACAGAACAGGGCTTGTTTCGGCTATGCTGAAGCAATGGATGCTTTGCCGGATTCAAAAGAAAGTACGGTAAGAGAATTGCTAAGCGATATGACCAGACGTGGGCTTTTAATGCGGCTAAAAGAAGCTATTTATTATATCATTCCATATGAGCAAAACGCTGAAAACTTTATGCCCGACTGGCATCTGATTGCTGAATACATTGTAAAAGATGCAGAACATTATATTGGATATTATTCGGCTTTGCAAATTCATAATCTGATTACTCAACCATCTTTAAAAGAGCAAATAGTTGTTTCCAAACAACTCAGGCCATCTGAAATAAAAATCAAGAGTATTGCTTTTCAATTTATTTACCACAATGAAAAACATTTTTTTGGAGCTAAAAAAATTTGGGTAGATAGTTTTAATAAAGTGCTTTGTTCTGATTTGGAGAAAACAATTATTGATTGCCTTTTTAAACCAGATTATGCAGGGGGTGTAGTAGAAATAGCAAAGGCAATCTATATTTCAAAAGATAAAATAAAATTCAATCAATTACTTGATTATATAAAGAAATTCAATTCGCAAGCAGTAATAAAACGCCTTGGATTTCTTTTAGATGTTCTTGAAATAAAAAATGGAATTGTTGAGGAACTACAAAAGTTGAAAACCGCTTCTTATGTGGTGCTTGACACAGAATTACCAAAGACTGGAAAATTAATCAGCAAATGGAGCATTCAGCAGAATGTAGAAACGGAAACTATTAAATCAGCTATGTATACATGATTAAACCAGGAGAGATACAACAAAAAGCAAGGGGAGTTGGAGTTCGTGACCAGCAGATTGAAAAAGATTATATTCTTTCGTGGATATTAAAAGGTATTGCCCAACATAAGCAGCTTTCAAAATCTATTGTTTTCAAAGGAGGAACTGTTTTAAAGAAAATCTATTTTGAAGACTACCGCTTTTCGGAAGACCTTGATTTTACATTGCTCAACAATGAAATACCCAATGAGCAAATATTTGAATGGTTCAATGAAGTATTTGAATATGTGAAGGAAGAAGCGAATATTCCATTGGCTATCATTGATAATAACGAGCATGAAGATGGTGGCATCAACTTTTACATAAGTTACACAGGTCCACTGGGGGGGGTGGGTAACAACAAAAAAGTAAAAGTAGATATTTCCAGAAGTGAGCAACTGGAATACGCTCCTGTAATGAAAGATGTTATTATTGGCTATTCTGATATAGAAAAACACCAACTTTTGTGTTATCCTTTGGAAGAAGTGCTGGTTGAAAAAATGCGAACCGTAATGCAACGGATGGAGCCAAGAGATTTTTACGACATCTGGTTTTTATTAGAACAACATGGAATGGACGCTGCTTTTCACATCAAGGAATTTGAAAAGAAATGTGCCGGTAAAAACCTGCAGCATGTTGACTTTCCAAAAAAATTGGCTGAACGCTTGCCCCAATACAAAGGACGCTGGAAAAACTCAATGAATGAACAAATAAAAGACTTGCCAGATTTTGAAAAGGTAGAACGAGAAGTACAAAGACACTTAAAGAAATTGAAATTGTAATCAGCAGTAATCGGCCTCGGTTCGATGGCGGAGGTGTAAAGGAGGGGATACTTTATGCTGGTCGTTCCTTTGGTGTTCTACATTCCTTGTTCGTTGTTAATGGTTCATGGTTCATTGTTCATGGTTCATGGTATTGCCTTCGGTATTCAGCATTCTTTGTTCCTTGTGGATTGTTAATTGTTAATGGTTCATTGTTCATATGGCCGCGAATTATAAGGGTGTAGTACTCTAAGACTGCAAACCATCGACCATGGACCATCGACCATTCACCATTCGCACATTCGATATTTATTTTGAGTCATTGATAATTGTGTACTGTAGCAAGTTTGTAAATTTTTCACCATTCACTATTCACCATTCACTATTCACCATTCACTATTCACCATTCACCATACCAAACCCCCTCATCATGAACAACACCCGTCGCTCCTTCATCAAAAACATTTCCTTCACTGCACTGTTGGTAACTGGCGGCGGCATACAGTTTTTAACTGCTGCAGAAGCGGCATCAAAAAGAAAAAAAGTAGTCTATCGTTTTGTGGTGGCATCCGACGGACATTATGGCCAGCCCAATACGCCTTTTGATGAGATGCATAAAAATATAGTTACGGCAATAAATGATTTTCACAGCCGGCAACCGCTGCATTGCTGTATCATCAATGGCGATATCATACACAATGAAAAAGCACTGCTGCCAAAAGCAAAAACGCAGTTAGACGGACTTGCCATGACATATTATACCGGCAAGGGCAATCATGATATGGTGAGCAATGAGTACTGGAAAGAAGTATGGGGCAGCCTGCCCGATTTGCTGGTGGAAGAAAAACATTGCAGCATCATCATTGCCAATACCTCCAATGAAAAGGGGGAGTATCTTTCGCCTGATTTGGTATGGCTGAAAGCACAGTTAGAAAGTTCTAAAAATAAAAAAACTGTTTTTCTGGTATTGCATATCCCTCAAAAAAAATGGACTGCCAATGCAGTGGACACGCCGGCATTTTTTGAATTGCTGAAAAATTATCCCAATGTAAAAGCCGTTTTTCACGGGCATGAACATGATCAGGACGGGGTAAAGATGGAAGCCAATATCCCTTATCTTTTCGACAGCCATTTTGGCGGCAACTGGGGCACCAGCTATAAAGGGTTCAGGTTAGTGGAGCTGATGAAAGACGGTTCAATACTAACATACATTATGAATCCGCTGGAGAAAATTAATGAGGCGAGGTATTAAGGGGTGCTGGTTGTTATTTTGGTGTTCAACATTCCTTGTTAATTGTTCATGGTTCATTGTTCATGGTTCATGGTACTGCCTTCAACTTTCAGCATTCCTTGTTAGGTATTCTCTGCCTCGGTTCGTGTTCTCACGAACCGAAATATTGAATATCTGTTTTTTAGTTGTGCTACTTAGTTGTGAGTTAAATTGTGTTTTCCTATTTTAAGAAAAGACAATTTAATATGAATCTGGTTCGTGAGGACACGAGCCAAGGCAGAGAATAGAAACAGCTTGCTTTTGAAATAAGAAGTAGATTTTTTATAGTTGCACACTGCTGGTTTAATTTTTCTTTTTTGCTTCTCCAAAAAAGAAACAAAAAAAGAGCCCGGTAAACGATTACATCCCGTTTACCGGAAGCAGCTATCTTGAGCTTTTGTGCTACTGTGACTTCAGCATTGGATCACTACTCTTAGGAATGAACAGTTCAACTGAAATTATACTGTTTTCATTTTGAGCTGTCCTGTTTAAGATTATAAATACTGTTGAAAGACGGTAACAAATAATTGTTTGGGTATTCCCTGAATCAAGTACTGCCAACCGACAATTCAGAACTGGCTTTGTTTTGGTTGGATTTTGGAACAAGTAACAATCTGTTTACTGAAGCAAAAACTGTTGGGTGGTCACGTGGCGCTGGCCGGATAAACGGGCGGAGCCATTCGTTTATCCTTGATTTTTTTGTTTCTTTTTTTATCAAGAAAAAAAGAAAAGCAAACATCTTTTTCTTGTAATAAGCAGCACTGTTTTATAGCTGCACCCTGCTGGTTTAATTCTTCTTTTTGCTTCTCCAAAAAGAAGCAAAAAAGAGCCCCGGGATTGATTACTGCGCAATCCCGGGAAGCAGCTATGTTCAACTTTTGTACTACTGTGACTTCAGCATTTGTAATTCTACTCTTAGTATTGCACAGTTCAACTATAGGCAATATTTTTTCTTTCGGGTAGTTGGGTGTGAGCAAGATTTAATGCTGTAGCAAACTATTAATGTTGAGGCTACAGTAGCACAGCTGATCGTCATAGCTGCCGGATCCCGAATGCTTTCGGGAGGATGTACATCCTTCGTCCTTGATTTTTTGTTTCTTTTTTATCAAGAAAAAAGAA